>JBBQMH010000009.1:0-47894 GCA_038328755.1 Candidatus Limnocylindrales bacterium | reverse complement strand
AACCACGAAGCCGCCGTGGATGTTCCTGGTCTTCTACCCGTTCGAGGATTGGTTCGGACTTCCAGCCCTCCTGTGGGTACCAGTCATCCTGTTCGGCGCGCTCGCGCTCATTCCGTTCCTCGACCGGAGCCCGTTCCGATCACCAGCGCGCCGACGAGTGTTCATCGCGATCGGAGCCTTCGTTGCCGTGGCCGCTGTCGCGCTGGTGATCTACGCCCTGATCACGGTTCCCCAGCCACATATCCAGGGGGCGACGTGATGGCAGCCATCCTCTTCCGGTTGGCTCTCCTGGCTGGAGGCATGGGCGCGCTCGAGGTCGGCATCGGCGACGCACTCGTCCATGGTTCCGTCGCTGGCTGGGCGCTCGCACTCCTGGTCGGCCTTCCATTGATCGTCGCCGGATCGGCCGGTTTCATGGTTCCGCTGCTGGGCGGAACGCCCCCAGAAAGGTTCCACTGATGCGTAAATCCATGCCCGTCGCGCTCCTCCTCGGGCTCGGCCTGTCTCTCAGTGCCGGATCGGCCGCCCTGGCCCACGAAGGCAGCGGCGAGGAGCAGATTCAGGTCGAGCCTGCGGCGGTCACGGCCGGAGAAACCGTCGTCCTGGCCGGCAGCGGGCTCGAGCCGGACAGTGATCGGGTCCTCGTGCTGATCGGCGGGAACCTGGCGGTCGAGCTCGGCACTGTCAAGACCGACACCGAAGGCATGTTTGCCCAGGAACTGACGATCCCCGCCCATCTGCCCTCGGGCAGCTACGAGCTGCAGGCGATCGGCGACGAGACGCTGACAACGCCGCTCACGGTGACGGCAGCGGCCGGCGCTCCGGCCGCGACATCCGGTCCAGCGGCAGCGGCCGGCGGAGCCGAGGCGACTACCGGTCCAGCGGCAGCGGGCTCAACGATCGTGGCGCGCGAGCGCCCGCAGTTCGAGCTCGCGCTGATCATCGCGTTCATCGCCATTGCGATCGGCGTCGGCGGATGGATCGCCTGGCGAGCTGAACGATTCGGGGGTTCGCGCCCGGCGTGACCGACGCAGGGCATCCTGCTCAGGACCCCTGGGTCAACATCAGGCTCGTGACGATCACAACCGCGAGGAAGGCGCCGACGGCGGTCAGCGGAAGACTCTTCGACGAGGCCCGCTGCTCAACGCGGAGGCGGAGGAGCACCTGCCGCGCGACAGCGTAGACCGCGAAAGCGCCCACGAAGACGATCCCCCCAAGTGCTGGGCGGCCAGCCAGGACGATGGCCCCGGTCACGAGCGCGATGGCCAGGCCGGTGGCCGATTCGAGGAGTTGCGTGGGAACGCGACGGGCACCGACACGTCGGTCCGACGACCAGATTCCCCACCGTGAAGCCGTGCAGCGTCCTGCGCAGCAACCGGTCAGGAAGCATCCAACTCGCCCGATGGCGACGGCGAGGAACACGCCGGGCGTGCTGGCATCGAGCACCGAGCCGATCGGCAGGTCGAGGAGGCGCATGGCCATGGCTCCTACGACGGGGAAGACGAGGAGGAAGCCATCGACGGCCCACCCGCCCCGGATGATCGACTCGTCGGGGTGGAGAGCTGCGTAGAGGACCTTCGCCCCGATCAGACCAGACAGGATCGCTGCGGCGGACGCGATCAGGGCATCGCCGACCGGCACGCCCCAGGGGCCGAGAATCGCGGCCTGGATGGCGACGGCAAGCACGATGCCAGTGATGCCCAGAGCCGTGTAGATGCCGGGGAGCACCGCCGGCTGCCTGGCCAGCGGGGCCAGCAGGGCCCAGAGGGTCTTCACCGGGCCGGCCTCTTTCTCCGTCAGCGCCCAGCGTCGCCACGACCAGCTGGCTGGCTGGATCTGATCGCGCGGGTCCGCTCGCACAGTTGATGCCGCGCGAGGGTGGCGCATCGAACCACGGATCAACGCGGCGTCCACATTCCATTCGCCAGGCTGGAGCCCATAGACCGAGGTCGTGATCGACACTGGCCCCGTGCCGGGGATGACCCCCTCGATCGATTCGTCCTTCGTGAAGGTATTGCCGGCCGTGGAAATGCCCGCGGTATCCACGCGGCGTCCCGTGAAGCGGACCGTGACGTCAGACGGCTCGCCATCGGTCCCTGAATCGAACGAGTACGTAGCGACGAGGGCTTCTGGTTCGACCGCATCCGACGCGTTGGGAGACCCTGACAAACGCCCGTCGCCGGCCCGGATCTGTCCAGAACGGGAAGCGGCCGCAGGTCCGCCGCTCCGACGCCCGCCTTGTCTCCTCGCCTTCGCCCCGGCTCGTCGCGCCATCAGCAGCGGCCCATGTCTGCGAACCGGGTCTTGGACGGGTCGGCAGAGCCATGGGTCATCCGCCGAAGCGGGCGGGCCAGAAGCAGTGCGACAGGGAGCTCCTCAGACAGGATCAAGACCTCCTCGACGGAAGGATGTGTGCAACTACACAGCCATAGTATCTACAGGAATCGTGATCCCTGCGTGCCGGGGGCCCGTATGCCCGATCCGGATGGCGCTTCTCAGCTCACGCTCACCTTTGTCTCACCGGAGCTTCCGCCACGGCGAGCGCACCTTGCGCTTCAAGTGCCCCGGCTGCATGGCCCGCTTCCAGGCCGACCCGGGGCAGTATCTCGCCGGCGACAGAGGCGGTTGCTGCAAAGGCGAACACGCCGTATCGCCGGCAGGCGCCTCTCACTGCGGCTGATCGGCAGCGACATCCCCGGGTCCCCCCGATCTGGGCCACCCAGGCTGATCTGCACTAGCTCGCCCGGACGACAACTTGCCCGGTCGAACTACTATGGGTGCGTCATAGTTGGCGGGCAACCGAGCGTCCACGAAACGGAGACGAGCGAGCGCCGGCCGTCAGGAGGAACACAGTCCATGTGGTCACCACGAATGCCTTCGATCGCTGAGCACACCAGGGTCACCTCATTCGCCGCCCTCGCGGTCCTCGCATTGGCAACCGCCGCGTGCGCAGGGGCGGGATCCACGCCGTCAAGCCCGGCAGCGTCAATGCCTGTGGATTCGGGCATGCCGATGGATTCCGGCATGGAGACCTTTGCCTTTGGGCAACCAGCCGACGCGTCGAGTGCCGACCGCACGATCGAGATCGTCGCCCAGGATAACTTCATGTTCGATCCAGACCAGGTCAGCATCACCGTCGGCGAAACGGTCACCTTCCGCGTCCAGAACGCCGGCGCGATCACCCACGAGCTGACACTCGGACCGATCGCCTTGCAGCAGGATCACGAGGCAGAGATGCAGGCCATGCCGAGCGGGATGATGATGGCCGATGAGCCAAACGCGATCGCCGTCCAACCTGGAGTGACAAGGGAATTGACCTGGACGTTCACGCAGGCTGGCACGTTCCAGTACGCGTGCCATGAACCAGGTCATTACCCCGCAGGCATGTTCGGGACGGTCACGGTCACCGGGTCCTAAAGGAGGTCACCACGGTCGAGGGGACGAATCCGACAGCCGCCTGGACGCCCGAAGTGAGCGAGTTCGGGCGAGGGGTCGTGCGACGTTTCGCGTCTTGTCATCGTCCGGCCGGCCGTCGAGCGGTTGCCGTGGCCCTCGTCCTGCTGCTGCCGTCGCTGGCCGGGTGCGCCGGCGCGCCAATGGGTCCGATGGGGCCGGGCATGCCGATCTTTGGCGACCGACCCGCGGTGGCCGGCGCCCCGTCCCCGAAGGCGGACGCGACTGAATACCTCATCGTGGCCAGTGAGTTCGCCTTTGCTCCGAATGAGATCCAGATCCGCGCTGGCGAAACCGTCAACATCGTCCTGGACAACCGTGGCGCCGTCTACCACGACCTCACGATCTCGGGCCTCAGCTTCGTCCTCACAGCCGACCCTGCCGGACGGAGCTCCGCTGCGCTGACTGTCCCGGAACCGGGCCGCTACCGGTTCATCTGCTCGGTGCCGGGTCATGAAGCAGCCGGGATGAGCGGCACACTGATCGTTGGGCCTGCTGGCTGAGCCTGCACACGGGCTTGGTTGGGCAGGCAATCGCCTTGGTCGTACGCTTGTCGGGCGCTCTCGCGATCACCGCCCGCTGCTCCGCCTGCGCTCCGAGTCAAGACCATTCTCCTGGCGCCGAAGCTGGCTGAATCCGATCAAGACGACCTGAACCGGGAACCTCGTCGAATGGTCATGTCAGGCTCAGATGCAGCCCGTCGGGCTCTTCGGTGGAATGATCCCTGGTTGGCCGAGGGCCACAGGCAGCGGACCGAGGGTGATCTTTCCGGTGTCGACCGTCAGCACGCCGTCCTTGTCGACGGTCGCAGAGAACCGGTCCATGCTCCGCGGCGACGGCCCGTACTTGGTACCGGCGGCCTTGATCCCGAGGTGGTCATAGCGAGACCCGTGACATGGGCACTCGAGCCAGAAGTTCTTCTCGCACGGGTTCGGTTTGCAGCCGAGGTGCGGACAGCGCTGGTAGAGGGGGCGAACGTTGAGCGCTGTTCCATCCCCGGTGGCGTCGGTACCAGGCAGGAATTCCTGCCTGGCGGTGTCGATCAGGATGATGAAGGCGTGCGCATCCTGGACGTAGGCCGGAAATCCTTCGGCAATCGGCAGCGTGGAGTGCGTCAGCTTGACGTCGTCGAAGGTGCCGATCCTGACCTTGCCACCGAAGCCGCCACTCAAGTTGGGCCACAGGAAATGCAACGAACCACCGAGCACCTCGGTCAGCCAGAGCGCCATCCCGCCACCGAGCGAGAGGCGCAGCAGCCGTCGCCGCGAGATGCCCTCGACGGGATGCTGGCGCATCGATTTGATGGCCTGGCTCGTGATCGCCTGCGGCTTGTCCGCCGGTTCGACGTGATAGTTGCTCATCGGTGATGCAGTCGCTCGTTGAAGACAAGGGCCGTTGCCTGGTCGATCGCCGCGCTGCCCACGAACGCGCCGACGCTGAACATCGCAGTCAGGCCGAGCGTGACGTAGAGCATGATCCGGCGCTGCAGACCGAGATGGCGAAAGCGGTCCATGTCGACAGGATACGGCCCGGGAGGGACGCCAAGGACGCGGGCTCAGGGGACGTCGCGAGCGTCGGAGCGCCAAGCGTCAGAGGGACCCTGTGAGCACAGGTGTCGCACGGCCGTCCTCGGACATGAGGCTGACCCCGAACTGCGCGCCAGGCGACAGCAGGTCGCCCCATCCGTCCATCGGGCCGGCCCAGTAGCCGGTCGAACCGCTGAACGACATTGGCCCGACGGGTGTCCGGACACCGTCTCGCTCCACCCAGCAGCGATAAGACTGCCCCTTCGCTGGTGGCGGTACCGCTGTGGTGATGACAGCGATTTCGGACGTGGTCCAGGCGACCGTCCCCCCCGCGGTCGCGTCGGGCGCGCGCAGCGTTACGACCCAATGGATCGGCGTGGCAAGGACACGATCCAGCGTCGCCGTGGTCGAGGCCAGGGCCACGTTCTCCGCTCGGACGCGATCAAGCTCCGCTGAGCGGTTGAGGGCGAGCGTTCCCGCTCCGAGGGCAACCACCAGTGCCGCAGCGACACCGAGCCACGGTGCGGATGGTCGGCGGGCAGCGGCTCTGGGTGCCGGGTCAGCCGGTCGGCGGATGGACGGACCGCTCTGTCCTTGGGCCGGCGAGTCTCGCTCGGCATCAATCGCGGCGCGAGTTGCGGAGCGGAGCGATTCCGGTGCGGGCAGGAACTCGGCCCCATTCTCGGGCGATCCGGACGCACCGGGGACGGCCCGCGCCACGTCACCCGACTCGCCAGGTGCGGAACGTGCCAATCCGATCTGGGCCCAGGTCCGCCGCCAACCCGCCAGTTCGGTCGCGCACCTGTCACAGGACGCGAGGTGGGATCGGAGCGCCACCATCTCGGGCGATCCGTCGCTCTCGAGGCGCGCCAGGCGTCCCGGCTCAAGCGCGAGGTCGGCCAGGCGCTCCACCGATTCAGCGTGCTGCATTGGTGTCTCCGGTCACCGCACTCTTTATGGTCCAGTCCGCCGCTTGGTCGGGGATCGGGTGTTCGATTTCATCGACAGGACGGACGGCGTCAAGGCCATCGACGAGGTCGGGCACGCTCTCAAGGGTGTTTCGCAGCGTTGCCAGGCCGCGCCGGGTCCGGGTCTTGACGGTCCCGAGTGGCCACCCGAGTCTCTCGGCGATCTCGACCTGGGTCAGTCCGTCCTCGTACGCCAACTTGAGCGCCTGCCGCTCCGGCAGGGCCAGGGTGGAGAGGGCGGTCCTCACCACCGCCTGGGTCCAGGCGAGCAACGCTGCATCCTCGGGCCCGACACTGCTCGCGGCGGGGGTATCGACCGGCCGACCTGCCGCCATGGCTCGATCCAGTCCGAGCGTCGGGTCGTCGTCACTGCCGCGCACGACGACCAACCGCGGGCGCCGAGCCGTGGCGCGCAGCCGGTCGATCGCCCGGTGGCGGGCGATCCCGAGCAACCAGCCAAGCAGGGACCCGGACGCCGCCGCGTACTGGCCGGCATGCCGCCAAGCCGAAAGGTAGACGTCCTGGACGATCTCCTCGGCCAGTTCGCGATCGCGGAGGAAGCGGACGACCGACCCATACACGACGTCGGCGTGCCGGTCGTACGCCTCGTTGAAGGCCGCCTCGTCGCCCGCCGCGATCCGCGCGACCAGCGCTCCGTCGGAATTATCCCGCTCGGCCACGATCAGGAACGTCGCGGCGCACCAGCCCGCGACCCGCGACTGAACAGGGGCCAGGGCGATGGGACTGGTCGCGACCGATCTGATGAGCCTCTCATCCCGCCATGGTTCCACCTGCAGTCGTCCTGTCAAGCTGCCCGCTCAGGGCGTCACCGTGATGATCGCCGTCATCGCTGGGTGAATGGTGCAGTGGTAGGTGAAGGCGCCCGCGCTCACAAAGGTGTGGCTGAAGGTCGTGGCCGTACCGAGCTGGCCGCTGTCGAAGGCCTCGTCGGTCGCGGTGACGGTGTGCGCGACCGCGTCGCGGTTCGTCCAGGTCACCGCTGTTCCGGCTTTGATCGTCAGGTTCCCGGGAGCGAACGCGAAGTTCGCGATCTCGACGGACGCGGCGGTCGTGGTCGTGGCAACCGGCGTCGGTGAAACCGAAGTCGGAGAAGCCGACGCGCTGCCGTATCGTCCGCCCCCGCCGCTCGCAGCCGAGGGCGCGGCTGTCGCGGGCGCGGGGACCGACGCCGGAGCCGCAGTCGGCGCGACTGTTGGAGCCAGCGTGGGTGATCCGTAGGTCGCGGAGCCACCGCAGGCGGCGAACAGGATCGCGGCCCCTGCCAGCAGGACGGCAAGTTGTCTTCGGGCGCCCCACGAGTCGGGTCGGGTCATCGTTAGTGATCTCCTCAGCGGCGGCTCGGATGGTGGCCGACGTGAGCAGGTACGCCGGTGGAGAGCAGATGGATTTCGGGCCCCGCAAGCGTCGGTCGGCTGAGCGTAATCGACCCGCCGGACCTGACCCCCGACGGCCGGGTATCTACTACCGTTCGCGGAGCGCTGCGAGAACGTCGATCCGCACGGCGGCTCGACTGGCAACCAGCACTGCGCCGACGAGCGCGACGACAACCGCTCCCACGACCGCGAGGATCGCGGCGATCGGCAGGACCGGGAGATCGGCTGGTGGGTCGAACACGCCCGCGAGGATCGCCAGGAGCGTCAGGCCCACGAGGCCGCCGGTCGTCAGGCCAGCGAGGATACCGGCTGCACCGACGACGCTCGCCTCTCCGATCATCGTTGCACGGAGCTGCCCGAAGTCGGCTCCGACCGCCAGGAGTGTCGCGAGTTCCCGCTTGCGTTCCGACAGGCCTGCGAGCAGGAACAGCATCACGCCGATACCTGCGATCACGACGGCAAATCCGACGTCGATGACGACCAGCGCCTGGAGATCCACCGAAGTGACGCTGTTGGCGAGCCGTGCAGTCGTCGTCCCGATGTCCGCAACGGTCCAGCTTGGTCCGAGCCGGCTCTGGAGTGTCGCCGCGGCGCCGTCGCCATTCGAGCTCGCCAGGACCGACGTGATCCTGTTATCGCCAGTCTGTGCGCTGACATACGCGAGGTTCGCGACCATGAACGCGTCCTTTGGCGCCGTTGGAAACTCGAGGGCGATGCCAACCATGTGGAAATCGACCTGGCGAAGGTTCCCGGAAGCGTCGGGGACGCGGATGCGCAACAGATCGCCAGGCACCACGCTGTAGTCCTTTGCCGTCTCGGCCGAGACCAGGACGCCGTCGGGCTGGGCTGCGAGCGCCGCCATCGCCGCTCGGGCATCAAGGCCCTGGAAGAACCCGTTGGAGAGCTGCGTCGTCGTGGGTAAGGTCGCAGGGTCGATCGCGAGCATGTCTTGCGCCTCGCTCCCGACGTAAACGACGCGGTCCGAGAACGGCGTCGCCGAGGTGATCCCAGGCCCGGCGACCATTGCGACGGCACTGGAATCGATCCGGGCAGTCGAGACCGCCTTGATGTCCGCCCCGAGCGTCAGAGCAGCATCGACGCGCTGCTGCTGCCGATACGTGGCGTTGAAGATCAGGACGCTCGTCGCGAACGACACGGCCAGGGCCATCAGGACGATGGCTCTCGATGCGGCGCCCGCGCGAGCAGAAATCGAACGACCGGCGAGCTCACCGCCCGGTCCCAGTGGACCCCGGAGCGCGGCAGCGAGACGGCCGCTGCGAGCGGTCGCGTAGCCCACGAGGCGGAGCAGCGCGAGCGTGCCACCGACCCACAGCAGGAACGGCGCCACGAAGGACGTCAGCGCCAAGCTGACGGTCGGATTGCCCTCCGCGTTGAGGACCGGATGGACGCCCGACCCGCCCACCAGGACGTACACGATCACGGCACCCGCGAGCGCGATCACATCCAGATAGAGGCGCTGCCAGAGTGGTCGCCGCTGGCGCTGAAGTTCATGGCGGCCGGCTGCCACCTCGTCGCGGAGCTGGCGCCGGATCGGCACCGCACCGGCGAGCGTCGCGAGGATCGTGGTCGCAAGCACGGTGAGGAGAACGGATGCAATGACCATGCTTTCAGCGTTTGTCGCGGCCAGTTCGGTTCCGAAAATCCCGACTGACAGAACGACGCCGAGTCCCGCTCCGACGATCGCTCCCAGCAGCGCGGTGAGCGCGGTCGTCCCCACGAACACCGCGAGCAAGGCCCGCTCCGACGCACCTCGCGCCCGGAGGAGCGCCGCGTGTCGGCGAGTCGACTCAGCGGACGATTCCGCCGAGAACCGCGAGAGCACCAGGGCGAGCAGGACGCCTGGCAGGGCCAGGAAGATGAACAGGACCTGGCCCCAGGCGAGGTCCTTCGCAACCGACTCGAGCGACGCGCTGGCGTCGTCGGCCAGAGTGAGCGTCCCGTTGGCCTGGCGCTCGATCCGTCGACGCACCTGATCGAGCCAGATCTTCGCCGCCGATGGATCGCCGGGTAGCTGGGCGTGGTCGTAGCGGATATCGAGCTCATGGCGCACCGCGGGCTCCGGGATGGTGACGATGGCCGTGCCGCCGGTCGGTCCGTTCCCCCCGGCCGATGGATCCATCGCGCCGGTCCCCGCGGGGATGGCGGCCGCCAGGCGTGCCGCGGTCGCACGATCCGTGATCGCGACATTGACCGGCGCATTGGCACCTGCCGCCCGGTGAGCGGCGTCGATCGGTCCGAGGAGGAGATCCGCGCCCGTGATGTTGACGATCCCTGAGACCTTCAGGTCCACGGTTGACCCACCCGGCAGGGTGAAGGTCAGCGTGTCACCGGGCGTCGCGCCGACGTTGGTTGCGAGGTCACGGCTGATGGCCACCGCCCCGGAGCCCAACGACCCCTGCGAAATTCCATACAGGCCCGTGACCTGGCTGAACTTCGGGTCGAGGCCAACCACGATCCCGATGCTGGTCTGGGTTGCCGCCCCGGCCTTCATCAAGGTCGCGGAATCGAAGTGGATGACATCCGCCGGCAGGACGGTCGACACCGCCGGGTCCGCGGCCAGCAACGCTGCCGCCGCGTTGGCGTCGGCGCCGGTGGACAACACTGCCTGAGCGTCGATCGGCACATCCGCGAGCGCACGGCGAGTCACCGTGGCGCCCGATGCCGTGCCGAAGAGGACGACGGACACGAGAAGCGCCGCCGCGAGCATGACGCCCAGGCCAGAGGCCAGAGCGCGGCGCGGTTCGCGGACGACGAGTCGCCAGGCGTGGTTCAAGAGGATCATCAGGCGGCTCCATTGATCAAGTGGCCATCGAACATGCGGATGCGTCGATCGGCATGCGAGGCGCTGATCGGGTCGTGGGTCACGAGGACGAGGCTGGCTCCGCGCTGCCGACAGGTGCGTTCCAGCAGGGAGAGGACCCGTTCCGCCGTGTCGTTGTCGAGGCTGCCCGCTGGCTCGTCCGCGAGTACCAGCCCAGGGTTCGCGATGAGGGCCCTGGCCACGCCCACCCGTTGGCGTTCGCCGCCGGAGAGCTCATCGACGCGAAGATCGAACGCATCCGGGAGCCCGACTTCAGCCAGTCCCTCAAGCGCCCTCGTCCGTCGGTCCCGGACACTCAGTCCGGCCAGCGCGAGCGGCAGGGCGACGTTCTCACCGGCCGACAGGGCTGACACGAGCCCGAAGGACTGGAAGACCACGCCGATCTTCGTCCGACGTAGGCGCGCCCGTTCAGTGGCGGTCAGACGAGCGAGGTCATGTCCGAGCACGGTCACGCGACCGTCATCGACCTGGTCGATCCCCGCCAACAACCCCAGCAAGGTGGTCTTCCCGGAGCCGGACGGCCCTTCGATGGCAACGAATTCCCCGTTCCTGACGACAAGGTCAGCGGCATCGACGGCGGTCACCGGGGCAAGCCCCCGGGACGTGAATCGGCGAGTCGCAGCCTCGCACTGGATCGTGTCGTTCATGACAGCCTCTGGTCGACGACAACGCGCCCATCCCTGAGTTCGATGATCCGTTGACTCCGAGCGGCGACGTCCGGGTCGTGCGTCACCAGCACTACCGTGGCGCCGGTGGCGCGATGCGCCCGATCTACGGCGTCGAGGACGGATGCAGCGGCTGCGCTGTCCAGTTCGCCCGTGATCTCATCGGCGAGAAGGACGGACGGATGGCCGGCCAGCACGCACGCCAGCGCGGCTCGCTGCTGTTCTCCGCCCGAGAGTTGTTCGGGTCGATGGTCGCCACGCTCCGCCAGCCCGAGGATCTCAAGTGCGTCCCGGCACGTCGGTTCGTCGGCGGGACGGCCCGCCAGGGCAGCCGCCAGGGCCACGTTTTCCAGGAGCGACAGGGTTGGTACCAGGTTCTGGCTCTGATACACGATCCCGACGGTCCTTCCGCGCAGGAGGGACCGTTCATCCTCCGCTGCGCGCGCCAGGTCGATCCCAGCCACGACCACACGACCGGCAGTCGGGCGGTCCGATCCCGCGATCAGGTTGAGGAGCGTGCTCTTCCCGGAGCCGGACCGTCCGATGACGGCGACGAACTCACCGGCCTCGATCTCGAGATCGATGCCCCGAAGAGCGATGGTTTCGACGTCGACCTCCCGGTAGATCCGGATGACGTCCCGAAGGCTGATGGCCGCACCGCCGGTCGGAGTGGTGGGAATGGCCACGGTCAGTTCCACGTGAAGCTCTCGACCATCTGTCGGAAGGCATCGACGTTGTCGACGCCGTCCGGCGTGGACAGGGAAATCACCGCAAGCCCGCTCTTCCCCGGTACGTAGTAACGGTCAACCGTCGATGGCACCTGCTTGCCCGTCACCGGGTCGGGCGGCGCCAGAAGGTGATAGACGAGGTGGATCAGGGTGACCGAGCCGACCTTGACCGTGTCCCGCTTGATCAGGGTGAAGCTCGACAGCGCCTGCAGCGAGGGGAGATCCGTGCCGGTCACCCACGTTGCGACATTCGTCGGGGCAGCCACGACGGCGACTGTCTCGCTGCTGTCCTTGTCGCGAACGAGAACACCGTCGCCCTGCGGGACGACCTGCCAGCCTTCGACGTACTGAATCGAGAAGGGCTGCACGGTGCTCCGGAAGGTCAGGAAGACCGCGTTGTCCGGAACATCCCCAGCGGCAGCCCCGGCTCTGGAGTCAGGTGGCGCGGATTGGCTCGCCGCAGACGATGGCTGGCCACCGGGAGCGGACGGGTTCGCGGAGGTGACTGCAGCAGGAGTCCCAGTCGTTGCTGGTTTGATCGTCGCGTATCCCGTGCCACAGGCTGAAGCGACGAAGAGCGCGATCGCTGCAGCGACCAGCGAGCGCGACGAAAAGAGTCCCGGATCGCGGGTCGACATGATTGATGTTGCCCCAAGTGAGCGACCCGGGAACTCCGAGCCTACCAACATGGTTTACGTGTCGAACCTGAGCCTCACCTGAATCGCGGAAGTCGCAGGGTGAACGTTGCTCCCGAGCCCGGTGTGGACGAGGCCTCGATCTGGCCGCCATTGCGCCGGGCAAGTTCTCGGGCGATTGCCAGCCCCAAACCGGTCCCCTCCGGTGCGTCAGCATCAGCGCGGACCCGGAAGAAGGGGTCGAAGACGCGCGCCAGATCCAGTGCGCCGATACCCGGCCCATCGTCCGATACACGCAGGACGGCCACTCCATCGCGCGCCTGGGTGCGGATCCGGATCGGACTCGCGTCGTTCGTATATCGGATCGCGTTGTCGACCAGGTTCTGAACGACGCGGATCAATTCGCGCTCGTCTCCATCGACCATCAGGTCGGGCGCCAGGACGATATCGATCCGCTCGGAGCCCAACCCATGTCCGGCAAGCACGCTGGCTGTCGCCTCGGCGACAAGCACCGAGAAGTCAGTGGCCGTACGTACGCCGTCGATGCGCCCGGTTTCGCTTCGGGCGAGCTCGAGCAGGTCGGAGGTCAGCGCCGACATGCGACCTGCTGTTGCGACGACGTTCCTCAGCGCCTCTCGTTCGGGCGTCGTCCCGGCCAGGCCCGACTCGGCCGTTGCGCGCAGGGCCGCCAGTGGCGTTCGCATTTCGTGTGACGCATCCGCGACGAACCGTCGCTGCCGGTCGTGCGCTTCGCGGATTGGCCTGAGTGTTCGCCCGGCGAGGTAGTACGCGCCAGCGGCCACCGCCGTGATGGCCACGGCGTCTGCAATCAGCACGGCGGCGAGAACCGTCTCGATCGTTCGTGAAAACGCGGTCCGGGCGGCTTCCTCGTTCGAAACCTCAGGCCCGATGTCAAATGCAGGTTGAAGTGCCTGGGAGAGCACGAATACGAACACGATGCTGAAGGCCGCGAGCACGACGATGAACAGGCCGACATACCGCAGGGCGAGACTCCGCCGAGCACGCTGGAACATCAGGATGCGCCTGACTCGGGAATACGGAGGCGATACCCAGCCCCGCGGAGCGTCTGGATGAGTCCGTCACGTCGGCCGGCATCGATCTTGCGTCGAAGACTGCGGATGTAGACCTCGACGATATTCGAGCCAGCCGCGTAGTCGGCATCCCAGACTGCATCGATCAGGCGATCCTGCGCAAAGACCTGTCCAGGGTGCCGCGCGAGCACTTCGAGGAGCGCAAATTCGCGCGCGGTCAGATGGATGGATTGCCCCCGGTAGCTGACGGACATCGTGGCCGGGTCCATTTCCAGATCGCCTACGGCGATCTTCGGGGGGCGGTCGGACGAGCCACGCCGAAGGAGCGCCCGGACGCGAGCCAGGAGCTCGGCGGCCGCGAACGGCTTCGGCAGATAGTCGTCGGCGCCGGCATCGAGGCCTGCAACTCGATCCTCGAGTTGGTCTCGCGCCGTGAGCATCAGGATGGGGCAGCCGATACCGCTTGCCCGCAATCGACCACTGACCGCCAACCCGTCAATGCCCGGCAGACCCACGTCAAGGATGATGAGGTCGTAGGGGTATGTGCCGGCCCAGGTCACGGCGTCGTGACCGTTGACCGTGACGTCGACAGCGTGGCCTGCGCCCGCGACCAAGGCACGGACTGCCTCGGCGATGGTGGCATCGTCCTCAACGACCATGATCCGCATGCCCGCGAGTATCGTCGATCAGAACCAGGGTGGTCTGAACCAGACTCAAGATAACGGAGGCCCGCCGGCGAAACCGACGAGCCTCCTTCGTTGAGTGGCAGGACTTGCGACTACTCGTTTCCGTCGAACTGATGGTCAGCGTTGGCGTCGCTCGGGTCATCGGCGTACCCGCCGGGCCCATCGGATTCCGCGCTGGCCGCTTCCGTGCCAGCAGGTTCCGCGCCGGCAGCCTCAGCACCGGCGACGTCAGTCACGCCGTCCGCGCTGGTCTGGTCGCCAACCTGGAGGTTGTCGGTATCGGTGTCGGTGCCTGCGGCTTCGACCTGACCGGCACCTGGTGCCGACACGGTCGTATCCGAGGCGATCACCGCTGGACTACCGGTGCCAGCGAAGGCCACTCCAGCCCCACTGATGAGCAGCACCGCAAAGGCGCCGATCACGGGCTGTCGAAGTCGAGAGAGTTCCATGGTGTCTCCTTGAGTCGGACCGGCTCCATGGCCGATCTCGACTGGAGATTGGCAGGGCCACTGTCACGGTTCGGTAAGGCGAGGCCGCGCGGCGATTCACACCGGATTCATCTTCGACAGGCACAGTCGTCCCGTGAAGATCCTGCTCCTCGAGGACGACGTGCGACTGGCGGGCCTGATTGCCCGTGGGCTGCGGCGTGATGGTCACGCCGTCGACCAAGCCGGAACCATCGAGGATGCGAGGTGGTTCGCAGCCGAGGGCATGTATGACGTCCTGGTGCTCGACGTCATGCTGCCGGATGGGGACGGGTTCGGTCTGTGCGCCGCCCTGAGGGCCGAGGGAAACTGGACGCCCGTTCTCATGTTGACCGCGCGGGACGCGATCTCGGATCGAGTCCGGGGCCTCGATGTCGGGGCCGACGACTACCTCACCAAGCCATTCGCCCTGGCGGAACTGCAGGCGAGACTTCGAGCGCTCAGCCGTCGCGGACCCTCCGCCCGACCGATCGCGCTTGTGTCCGGAGCCTTGACGCTGGAGCCGGCAACACGTCGTGTGGCCGTCGATGGCAGGCCTGTGCCACTTGTAGGTCGCGAGTTCGCGCTGTTGGAGTACTTCCTGCGCCATCAGGACGAGGTCCTCACGCGTGCGCGGATCATCGACGAGGTCTGGGACTGGGCCTTCGATGGTACGCCCCGCATCATTGACGTCTATGTCGCTGCGCTTCGAGCGCACCTGGGCTCAGCGCCGAATCTGCCAAGACTCGAGACGGTCCGAGGCGTCGGATACGTCCTCCGGCCGGCACCAGGCCATCCGTCGGCACCGGGCCATCCGAGGAAGCCGACCGCCACATCCGGGCCGCATGTCGTCAACGAGTCACTCGGATGACGGTCCGCGGTCGTCTCACGCTGATCTATTCGGCCGCCATGATCCTGATGGTTGCCGTCGGGGCGGCGCTGGTCTGGTGGCAGGTCGGAGTCGCGCTTCGCTCGTCGCTTGATCAGGCGCTCGACACGCGAGCAACGGCCGCCGCAGCCGCTCTCGAGAACGACGGTCAATCTGGACTGCAGGAGAGCGACGGCCCTGCGGCTGGGATCTTCGTTGCGATGTTCGCGGGGAATCGTCTCGTGGATTCCACCGCGGGGACGCCGGCCGGCCTCCAGGCACCGGCTGCGACAGGTGTCGGCGGATCCATCGTGCTTGGTGGTGTGACCTATGCCACCCGGGTCGCGAGAGCCGATGGATCATTTCAGGTGATCGCCGGCGCGAGCCTCGCCGGCGTTCACGGAGCCCAGGGAGAAGTTGCTCGCTCGCTGGTGCTGGTGGGCATCCTCTCGATTCTCCTCAGCCTGGCAGGTGGTTGGTGGCTGGCCGGCCGCGCCATGCGCCCCGTTGCATTGATCACGGCCGAAGCCCGCCTGATCGGGGCCGCCGACCTCGCCCGTCGTGTTCCGGTCCCAGACCAGCGTGATGAGCTGTGGGCGCTGGCGACGACGGTGAATGGCATGCTCGATCGCGTCGAGGCCGCCTCCCAGCGGCAGCGGGCCTTCGTGGCGGCCGCGTCGCACGATCTACGCACGCCGATTGCGGCGATGCAGGCGGAGTTGGAACTTGCCAACGATCCCCGCTCATCCCGAGAGGACATGACCGCGGCGATCCGGGCTGCTCACGCTGACACGGTTCGTCTTGGGGATCTGGCGACGGCGCTTCTCGACATGGCGGCGGTTGACCTTGACGGGCGCGCCGTCGTTCGGACGGTCGTCCAGATCGACGATCTCGTTCAATCGGTCCTGCGAAAGGTCGCATCGGCTGCCGAGGCGCGAGGGGTCACGGTGGCGGCCACCCAGTCGGATGGCGTCGTTCGAATCGATCGCATTCGCCTGGAG
This sequence comes from Candidatus Limnocylindrales bacterium, assembly GCA_038328755.1. Classification (GTDB taxonomy): domain Bacteria; phylum Chloroflexota; class Limnocylindria; order Limnocylindrales; family CSP1-4; genus UBA5189. The sequence goes on along the minus strand of JBBQMH010000009.1, from coordinate 31,612 downwards.
CAGGCGCTCACAAATCTTGCCCTCAATGCCGTCGTCCACGGGCCGGCAGGTGGAACGGTCGAGATCAACGCGCATCTTGAGTCTTCAGACCCACCAGCCGCAGGGCCAGGGTCCGTCCTTGCCATTGACGTTCTCGATCGGGGACCGGGGATCGCACCAGAGCTGGTGAGCCGCCTGTTCGAGCCGTTTGTGCGCGGCCGGAGAACACCGGTCCCGGGCTTCGGCCTCGGCCTTGCGACCGCGGCCGCCGGTATCCGCGCCCACCATGGATCGATCGGATATGAGCCACGGCTCGACGGCGGCTCTCGCTTCTGGATTCGCGTCCCGGGCTGATGGGCCTGGTGCGCCCGCCACGAAAACGGGGTGGTGGGGTGGCCTACGGGGATTGAACCCGTAACCTCTGGAGCCACAATCCAGTGCTCTGCCGATTGAGCTAAGGCCACCATGCGCGACGCGATCACTCGATGGGGATCGCAGGCCCGCGCAGTGTACCCGAACAGACACTTCGTCCGGCCCGGGCCCGGGCGTGCGCCGCCCTCGGCGAATGACCCGTTGCCCCTGTTCGATCTGCCTGCGCGGTCGCGTGGGGTGAGGTGTGGTCCGGAGCAATAGTTGGTACCACATGCCACGGGCCGACCGGACCATGGGCGGGGTCCGGTTTGAGGTCCCCTGACCTACGGTTCAAGCAGATCGCTCGCGAAGCCGATCGGTCGCCGAATCACAGGAATCACGAGGGCCATGACGATCGCCAGCGCCACGCGCCACACATCAGGAGGAACACTGAGTCGTTCCTTCAAGAGTGTCGTCGCGTTGCTCGCATTGGCGGTGAGTCTCGCAACGCCAGGCCTCGTCGCCGCCTGGAACCCCGACAGCTACTCCTCACCGGACGAGGCGCTGCTCGTCCAGCTGACGAACCAGGCCCGGGCCGCCGCCGGACTCAGGGCACTCACGGTCGACTCGACGCTGACGAGCGTGGCGCGCTGGCGATCAAAGGACATGATCGATCGAGGCTACTTCAGCCATTCCATCCCGCCGAATGGCACCAAGTGGTACAACGAACTGGACCGGATCGGCTACTGCTACACGGCCAGCGGCGAGAACCTCGGGAACAACAACTTCCCCGACGATTCTGCGACGGCGACGATCCAGGATGGCTTCATGGGGTCATCCACACACCGGGCGAACATCCTCGGCAACTGGACTGTCATGGGTGTCGGTGCCTACGAGGGCGCCGACGGCAAGCACATGTGGACGGTGCTGTTCGCGATCAAGTGCGGCTCGGCGCCGGCTGCGACACCGAAGCCAACTCCAACGGCAACACCGAAGCCGGCGCCGACGGCCACACCGAAGCCAACTCCAGGCGCAACGCCGGAGCCGGCGCCAACGGCGACGCCGAAGCCGGCACCGACCGCCACACCGAAGCCAACTCCAGCCGCAACACCGGAGCCGGCGCCAACGGCGACGCCGAAGCCGGCACCGACCGCCACACCGACTCCAACTCCGGCCGAGCTGCCCGAAGCGACCGTTCCGCCCACGCAGGTTCCGACCATCGAGCCGACGGCCCCGCCCACGCCGGCGCCGACCGCGGCCCCGACTGCAGTGGTAACGGCGCCCCCGCCGAGCCCGGCGGCTGGTCAATCGTCGAGTGCCCCTTCATCAGGCACGGGTGAGCCGCTGCGCGGGCTCGAGGTGACCGACGCTCCGTTCGCCGGGAATCTCGTGGACACGATCGTCGGCGGTGTCGCCGGAGCCTACTTCGGCTTCTGACACGGCGGGAAGCTGAACCGATCCTCTCCGGAGGTCGTAGCTGATCCACGGCTACACTCCCCTGTAGCCCTCCAGCCTTCAGTGCTATCGGAGATCTGATGCCGGCGATCCTCGAGGCGCACGACCTGACCAAGCGGTTCGATCTCGGTACGGCTCATGTCGAGGCACTGCGCGGTGTGACCCTGGCGGTCCAGGCGGGTGAGTTCGTGGCCCTGATGGGGCCGTCTGGCTCAGGCAAGAGCACGTTGCTGCAACTGCTCGGCGGGCTCGATCGGCCAACCACGGGCACGGTCGTCTTCGAAGGCCGGGACATCAGCCGGCTGTCCGATGACGAGGCGACACGGTTGCGGCGAGAGCGGACCGGCTTCGTCTTCCAGGCGTTCAACCTCATCCCCCTGCTCAACGTCCGCGAGAACATCGCCCTGCCGTTCACGATCGCTGGCCAGGATGCATCACGCGGTGAGGCGCGTGATCGGGTTCGCGAGGTCATTGAGCTGGTCGAATTGAGCGGGAAGGAACGACACCGCCCGGACCAGCTCTCGCAGGGAGAACAGCAGCGAGTGGCGGTCGCCCGCGCGCTGGTGACACGACCGTCGGTGCTCCTGGCCGATGAACCGACCGGAAATCTCGATTACACGACGGGAGGGGAGTTGCTCGAGGCGCTCTGGCAGACCTGTGAGTCGTCAGCACAGACGATCCTCCTCGTGACTCACGACGCGCGCGCAGCGGCCTATGCCGACCGGGTCCTGGTCATCATTGACGGGCGGATCCGTGATGAGATCGCGCTCGGCAGAAGTGCGGATCACTCGGCCGCTCCGCTGATTGCCCGGCTCGCCCAGATCGGGCTGTAGCGGACGTGGGCCTCACCAGCCTGGCGCGCCGGACACTCACCGCCCGCCCTCTCCGCTCGGTTCTGACGGTCTTCGGCGTTGCACTCGGCGTCGGGGTCCTGTCGGCTTCGCTGACGCTGAGCGCCGGGCTGGATTCCGCGATCACCCGGACCGTCGGCGATCTGGTTGGCAACGCCGACCTGCGCGTCTCGTCGTTCCTCGAGCGCGGCCTGTCGGATGCGACGGTGCACGAGATCGAAACGATGGCCGGTGTCAGCGTCGCGGCGCCGATCATCGAGCACCGGACGTTCCTGACCGCGACGTCGGGCGTCGCAACGGCCGCAGTGACGGTGGTCGGAATCGATCCCGGTCGCTATGCGGACATTCACCCGCTGGAGTTGGTCGCCGGCGCGCAGCTCGCACGGGTCGACGAACCGTCGGCCCTCATCAGCGAACGCCTGGCCGGCACGGATGGGTATGGGCTGGGGACCGAGCTGACCATTCAGGGCGCAGGTGCCCCGGCCCGCGTTCGGGTCGTCGGCATCTTTCAGGGCGCCGGGCCCGTTGCGGAATCCGCTGGCCGAACCGTCATCGTCCCGATCCAGATCGCCCGTGACGTCTTCGCCCAGGGCGGTGTTACGCGGGTCGATCTGTCGCTGGACGCGGATACGACGGTTGACATGGCTGCGGCGAACCTGGCGGGGCGAATCACGGCCGAGCCGTACGTCCTGGCCTCGCCCGGGGACCTGGCCGCCAGCCTTCGCGCTTCCACGTCCGATTTCATGGGAACGATGGCCTGGCTGGCCGCCATCGTCCTGCTGGTGGGCGCGTTCCTGATCATCAACACGATCTCGATGACCGTCGGGGAGCGAGCTCGCGAAGTCGGGCTGCTGCGTGTCGCCGGTGCCACTCGTGGGCAGATCCTGAGGTTCGTCCTGGTCGGTGCAGCGATGCTCGGCACCGCCGGGTCACTCTTAGGGCTGGCATTCGGCATAGGGATGAGCGCGCTGCTGGCCGGCTCGGTCCGAGCCCTGACGGGGTTCACAGCTGAGGTCAACGGCTTCGACAAGGGGAGCCTCGCGCTGGCCTTCGCGGTCGGCGTCGGGGTGACGATGGCCGGTGCCATCGAGCCGGCCATCCGGGCCGCCCGAATCTCACCCGTCGAAGCGCTCCGTGCGCGCCTTGACATGCCCGCCGTCATGCGCGGTCGCCTGATCTGGCTGTCCGCTGTGCTTGCGTTCGTGGCGATCCTCGGGCTCCTGGTCTGGCCGGCCGCTGCTGGTAACGCCGGTGCCGATCGGGCGCTCGCCGTCTACGGAATTCTGCTGCTGGCCACACTCGCGAGCCCGTTCCTCATGCCACCGATGGCGCGGCTTCTTGGTCTGCCGATCGCGCTCGTGCTGCGCCTCGAGGAGCGACTCGCCCGCGGATCGCTCGGCCGTGACCGGAGTCGGACTGCCCTGACCCTTGGTTCACTCGTCATCGGTCTGTCCATGGTGGTGGCCCTGGGCTGGTCCGCACAGGCGGCGCGTCTGCGCTCAACCGCCTGGCTCGAAGATGTCGTCCCGGGCGATGCCGTCGTAACGAGCATCCGGGCGATCGGGCTGGCCGAGCCTGTTCTGAGCACACTCCAGGCGGTTCCCGATGTCCTCCGTGTGTCGCCGATTGCGACCTTCGACCTGGCCTACCAGGGCAAGCGCATCGATGCGGCGGCAATCATCGGGGCGGACTTCCTGGCCGATGGACGGCTCACCTTCACGCAGGGCGACCGGGAGGCGGCGCTTCGGGGCCTCGATGCGGGTGGCTCGGCGATTGTTCCCGCGGCGGTTGCGGACCGCCTGGGGCTAGGGATGGGCGACACGATCGCGCTCAGGCTCGGGGGCGGCTCAACACTCGAACTGCGGGTCACCGGCATCGTTGAGAGATCGATCCCAAGCGGTGGCGGCGAAGCGATTCTCGTTGGCTGGCCAGACGCCTCGGGCCCGATCGGCGTGCCAGGCGCCGAGTCCTTCGCCGTGCGCTTCGCGCCGGGAGCCCCGGACACCTCGCGGGCCGCACTTGACGCCGCGGCCGGGGCGCTGGCGCTGCAGGTCAACCCTCTTGGGCGGATCGAAGGGGCGGTCGCCGATGCCCTCGGTCGCGTCTTCGGACTGTTCGATGCGCTCGCCCTCCTGGCGCTCCTTGTCGCCGGCCTCGGGATTGTCAACACGCTCGGCATGGGTGTGCTCGAGCGCGTTCGCGAGATCGGGGTGCTCAGGGCGATCGGAATGACTCGCGGCCAGGCGTCCCGGATGGTCGTGACGGAGGCCTTGATCCTCGGCTTGGCCGGGACGATCCTGGGATTGCTGGTCGGCCTCGGGATGGGCGCCGTCCTGATCCGATTGACGGGCGACTTCACGCCGTCCATGCCGCTGCCGTGGGGCTCGATGGTTGCAGCCGCCGTGCTCGGAATCGGCGGTTCGATCGTCGCATCCTATTACCCGGCCCGCGTCGCCTCGCGGGTCTCGATCATCTCGGCGGTCCAGTTCAGCTGAGGCGAGCGGCGGCTCATCCGGGCGAGGTCGGAGCGGCGCAGAGGGTCTGCTAGACTCGCGGCGCGCGGCCCCGGATTCGCGCTGGAGGATCCTGATTGTCAATGTCGGTGCCACGACTGGACCGGTCCGCCGTCGGTGAGCGCGGAATCACCCTTGCCGACTTTCTCGTCCCGGTGCGGGTGTCCGAGGGCATCGGCGTTCGACTTCGCCACCTCGCCCTCATCCTGGTTGGCGCCCTCCTCATCGCGTTGGCGGCGCAGGCCCGCTTCTACTTCCCGGGCAACCCGGTTCCGTTCACGGGCCAGACGTTTGCGGTGCTCCTGGCAGGCGGAGCGCTCGGCTTCCGGCGAGGTATTGCCGCGACCGGTCTGTACCTGCTTCTCGGCATCGTCGGATTGCCGGTCTACGCCGATGCCAAACACGGGATCGAGATCGTCCAGGGCGCCACGGGGGGCTACCTGGTCGGGTTCGTCCTGGCCGGCGCCCTGACGGGCCGCCTGGCGGAGCTCGGCTGGGATCGAAACATGATCGGTGCCGTCGGCGCGATGCTGATCGGTGATGTGGCGATCTTCGCGCTCGGCGTGCCGTGGCTTGCTTACAGCACGGGCCAGCCGATGAGCTGGGCCATCAGCAACGGACTGACGCCATTCGTCGGTCCCGAAGCCGTAAAGCTGGCACTCGCCTCCATGGCCTTTCCCGCTGCATGGTGGCTGGTTGGGCGTCGGCCAGGAGACCGCTGAGCGGTCCCGACGCCGGTCTGTTCGGACCGGACAGCGTCACCTGGCGGCTTGATCGCGAGGCATTCCTGCTCCTCGGTGCCGGACCGCGCGCGCTGCTGATGCAGGTCGCGCACCCTGCGATCGCCGCGGGTGTGGACCAGCACTCCGACTTCAGGACCGATCCGTGGCGGAGACTCACCGGCACGCTCCGCTCGTACCTGCGCATCGTCTATGGCACGACCGGCGTCGCGCGAGCCGAGATTCGTCGCCTTAACAACCTTCACCGTGGGATCCGGGGCGATCTCCCTGACGGCCGGTCCTACGATGCCCGCGACCCCGACCTGGCCCTTTGGGTCCATGCGACGCTGGTCGATTCGACGATGGCCACGGGCAGCGCCTGGCTCAGGCCGCTTGATCACGCCGCCCGGGCGCGCGTGTACGAGGAATCGCTTCCCGTGGGGCGGGCGTTCGGGATCCCGGAACGGAAGCTGCCCGCGAGCGTCGATGCGTTCGACGCATACGTCAGAGCGATGATCGGCCACGGGGGTCCGGTCGTCGTCGGGTCGTTGGCTCGTGAGCTCGCTGATGCCATTCTCCATCCTCCGCTGAGCCCGGCGATCCGGACGCTGACGAGGCCCCTCGCCGGGACGGTGCCGCCGGGTCTGCTCGATGCCCTCGCTCGCGCTGGCGACGGCGTCCCCTCGGCGGCGATCGCCTGGCTGTTCTGGCCGGGGATCGGGCTCCTGCCGGAGCCTGTCAGGGACGGCTACGGGTTTCTCTGGGGGACACGCGAGCGGGTCGTGAGCTCCTGGCTCGTGAGCGCATGGCGCGCCTGGGCGCGGGTCCTGCCGCAGGAATTCCGGCAGATGGCGCGCGCGACCGCGGCGGATCGACGGATGGCGTCTACCATCGAACCGTGAGCGAAATGACGGATCCGATGGCCCTGACGCGCCTGGTCGCAGACGCCCGCGACGCGCTGCCGGAGATGCCCCTGCTGACCGACCCGATCGATCGGGAGTCATACCGCCACGACGAGACCGCCTATCTCGACGCTGGCCTGCCCGGTGCGGTGGCCGTGCCCCGGACGACGGACGAGGTGTCCGCGCTGCTGCGGCTCGCCACGGAGCACCGGGTGGCGGTCGTGCCGCGTGGAGCCGGAACCGGGCTGTCGGGTGGCGCAGCCGGGATCGAAGGCGCCCTGACCATCGCCTTGACGCGAATGGACCAGATCCTCGAGATCGATGGTGCCAATCTGTGCGTGATCACCCAGCCGGGTGTCATCAACGCGACCCTCAAGGCGGCGGTCGCCGCGGCGGGTTACTTCTATCCCCCGGACCCCGCCAGTTACGAGACATGCTCGATCGGGGGCAACCTCGGGACGAATGCGGGTGGGCTGTGCTGCGTGAAGTACGGACAGACCCGCGACGCCGTCCTCGGCCTGGAGGTCGTGCTGGCCGACGGGACGGTGATCCGGACCGGCGGTCGGAGCGTCAAGGATGTCGCGGGCTACAGCCTCACGCACTTGTTCGTGGGCAGCCAGGGGACGCTGGGCATCATCACCGAGGCGACCCTTCGGCTGCGCCTCGCCCCGGGGCCGCGGGCCACGCTCCTGGCGTTCTTCGACACCCTCGATGCGGCCGGCGATGCGGTCGCCAGGATGACCGCGGCGGGTCTCGTTCCCGTCACCCTCGAGTTAATGGACCGCGAGACGATCCTCGCCGTCGAGGATTGGCACCACCTTGGACTCGATACCGCCGCCGCAGCGATGCTGATGGTCGAATCCGACGCGACCGATGCGGCGGGCGAGCTCGATCGCGCGGAAGCTGCGTGCCGCGCTGCCGGTGGTTCGTCCATCGTCAAAGCCGCCACGACCCAGGAGGCGGACTGGCTGCGCCAGGCGCGGCGATTGGCACTCCGCGCGCTGGAGCGGCAGGGGACCGTCCGGATGGAGGACGTTGGGGTGCCTCGCTCCAGGGTGCCTGACCTGCTCCGTGCCATCGTCCGGATCACGGCTGCCCATGGCGTCCGCTGCGCGACCTTCGGTCACGCTGGCGACGGCAATCTCCATCCGAACCTCATCTTCGATCGTGATGATCCGGCGGCCGCCGAACTCACCCGCCTCGTTCGCGACGAGATCTTCGAGGCGGCCCTTGCGCTGGGCGGCACGGTGACGGCCGAGCACGGGATCGGTGCGACGCGCCGGGAGTGGCTGTCCGTGCAGCACGGCGACGCCGCCGTTGGCGTGATGCGGTCCATCAAGGCCGCCCTGGATCCGCTCGGGATCCTCAACCCGGGGCGCGTCCTCGAGTAGCGCCTAGCGGCCGACCTCGGCGACACGGGCGTCGCGAGCCGCGGACAGTTCGTCGAGGAAGGCGCGGGCGTCGCGTGCGGTCCGGAGCCGAAGGACCGCCAGATCCGCCCATGTTCCGTCGTCCATGAACGCCTCGTACCGCTGGCGGCTGGGCCCGTGTCGGGCCCACGCCCATACGATGATGTTGTTCTCTGGCTTGGGGCTATAGAGGTTGGACCAACTCTCCCGACTGCCGTTCCAGAGCTCCTCGCGGGTAACGACGCGCCGGATCGTCCGCCGGATGATGCGGCGCATGACCGTCGACCGCGGTGGGTCGAGCCACACGACGGTGTCGGCCCGGGGCCACACGACCTGGGCCACCCCGTGGCTCGTGTAGTTGCCGTCAACCACCCAGGTATCGCGCCCCACGAAAGCCGCGACTTCGGCCCGAAACGCCGCATCGTCCTTCTGTTGCCAGCCGGGTTGATGCAAGACCGAATCCAGTTCCAGAAGTGGCAGCCCGAGGACTCGCGACAGGGCGCGGGCCATGGTCGATTTGCCCGACGCGCTCGAGCCGATCACTGAGATTCGTCGCATCGCCGCCATTCTGGCAGCTCCCTGATCGGCAGAGATCGCCGATTTGGGGCAGAATAGGAAGCCCCGCCACGTGCGGCCCCCTCCGTGCCCAGGAGACCTCTCAGTGAACGGACGCCCGCTGTCGCTTACCCGCCCCTCGCTTCGAAACGGCGAGCCGGAGCCCCTTCGCCACGTGATCGAAACCTACGTCCACAAGGACCAGGTGATCACCTGCGTCTGCGGTTGGCACGGCAGTTGCGCGGCCAATACGACCGGCGGGTCCGACTGGACCGTCCACCTCAACCAGTTCCGGACGAAGCGGAAGTAACCCGGCCGGCATCCGGCGCCGCACGCCCGCCGCGGCCCTGCTCAGACCTCGGGCCTGAACCCAGGTCCCTCGAGACTGCGGCCGCGCACCCACGCCGCCCGAACCATGTCCGGGTGAACCCGGAAGATGAGCCGACTGGCGATATCCGCAGCGTCCGCGTCGATCGTCGGATGTGGGCGAGTTCCCAGGTCCTCGTGGCGAACCGGGGCCGTCAGACCCGCATCCACCGCGATCAGGTCCGCTTCCTTTCCGACCTCGATGGACCCGATCCGGTCATCCAGCCCCAGCACACGCGCGCCGTCGAGTGATCCCATCCGGATCCAGTCCAGCGGCCCGAGTGACGGCAGGTCTTCACCGAGCAGAGTGCGCCGTGCGTTCTGCGCGTAGGCCCCGATCCGCATCACCGAGAACATCGACGGGTCAGGTCCACCCGCCACGTCGGACCCGAGCCCGACCTTGAGGCCGGCCTCCAGGAACCGGGCCAGCGGCATGACCCCGGACGCGAGGAACAGATTCGACGCCGGACAGTGCGCCACGCGCGTATCGGTTTCGATGAGCCGGCCAAGTTCGCGATCGGTCAGGTGGACACCGTGAGCGAGGACCGTCCGAGAACCCAGCCCGCCCGCTCGATCGTAGACGTCGACGTAGTCGGCGGCCTCGGGGAACAACCGGGCGACTTCGGCGATCTCGCCGGGATCCTCGGATACGTGGGTCTGCCACCACGCCCCGGTTCGAGCCGCCAGCGCGGCTGAGGCAGCCAGCATCTCGGCGCTGCACGAGACCGCGAACCGCGGTGTCACCGCGTACCCGAGCCGACCGTCCGCGGCACCGTGCCAGCGGTTCGCCAGTTCCTCGGATTCCCGGACCGACTGATCGAGGATCGTGGCGGGGTCGATCTGTTCGTCGTAGGTGATCCGATCCATCATCACCTTGCCGAGAACCGCCCGGATCCCGTGCGCCTCGGCCGCCCGGAAGGCCTCGTGCATCGACGCCGCGTAGACCGCGCCGTAGGCAAGGACCGTGGTCGTGCCGACGGCTGCCATCGCCCGGAAAGCCGCTGGTGCCAGCGCCGCCGCGTCAGCGGCATCGGCAAATCGCTGCTCCAGCGGGAAGATGTAACGTCGGAGCCAGGCCAGTAGATCCAGACCGGCTCCCAGGCCGGCATTCGGCAACTGGGGCAGATGGGCGTGGAGATCGACCATTCCGGGCAACAGCACGATCGGCCGGATATCGATCACCGGGATCGAGCCCCGTCCCGAGCGGTGCTCGTCGGCCGGACCCACCCAGGCAATGCGGCCGCTCGCGTCGACCTCGACCACGCCATCGGGAAGGAAGGTCGTCCCTCCCGAGTCCATCGGAGTCAGGACGCGGGCACGCAGCGCAAATGGCGGTCGCTCAGGTAGCGTCGGGTGCGGCGTGGGCTCAGGGGACGTGCTCACGGTGGCCGATGCTAGCACGGCCCCCGCGGTCCATCGGCGACCTGCGAAGATGCCCTCGATGACGGCCTTCGAGCTCCTACTCCTGGGCGGCACGATCGTGGATGGGTCCGGCAGCCCCGGTTTCTCCGGGGCGGTTGGCGTGACGCAGGGGCGGCTCAAGGTCCTGCGCGATCCGGAGGTGATCGAGGTCGCCGAGAAGGTCGCCGCCCGGTCGCTCGTTGTGACCGGCAAGGTCATCGCGCCGGGGTTCATCGATCTGCACAGCCATTCCGGGCTGATGATCCTGGCCGAGCCCCTCCACGAACCCAAGGTCCGCCAGGGCGTCACGACCGAGGTCATCGGCGTCGATGGGAACGGCTACGCGCCGTTCATGGATCCGGCAGACCTCGCGGCCTTCGTCGAACTCAACGCGGGTCTCGACGGCCACCCGGCCGGCGTCGCGATCGACTGGGACACGGTCGCGAGCTACCTCGAACGGTTTGATGGCCGGGTCAGCGTGAACCTGGCGGTGCTCGTCGGGAACGCCCCACTCCGGATCGCAGCCGTCGGCTGGGAAGACGAGGTGGCCGATGCTCGCGCCGTCGCGCACATGCGCGCCCTGTTGCGCGAGGGGATGGAGGCCGGCGCCTTCGGGATCTCGTCCGGGTTGGACTACCCGCCCGGCTCCTTTGCATCGACCGAGGAGCTCGCTGCTCTAGCGAACGAGGCCGGACGGCTGGGAGGGATCTACCACACGCACGTCCGGTACCCGCTCGGCGATCGGTTTCTCGACCCGTTTCGCGAGGCCATCGAGATCGGGCGCCGCGGCGATGCGCCCTCGCACATCACCCACTTCTACCACCGGGCGACGTTCCCGGGGTCCCCGGACCAGATGCTGGAACTCATCGACGATGCACGAGCCGAGGGTCTCGATGTCACCTTCGACGCCTACCCGTCGGAGTGGGCCTCGACCCGCCTCCTGATCACGATCCCGACCTGGGTCCAGTCGGGCGGCCCCGGCCCGACCAAGGAGCGGCTGGCCGATCCAGCGATCCGGACCCGGATCCGGCGCGAACTGCAGGCGCGTGGGGTCCTGTACGCGGGCGCTGGTGGGATTGCCGACATCCGCCTCGGCTATTTCGGCCGACCGGAACATGCCAAATGGGAGGGCCTGACCCTTGGCGCCATCGGCCGCGAGACCGGCTCGGACCTGGTCGAATTGCTGTGCGACCTGCTCCTGTCGGAAGGGCTGCGCCTGAACCAGGTCACGCCCGGACCGCACACGGACGGCATCCGCCAGTTCTACCGGCACCCCGTGGCGATGGTCGGGACGGACTCCACGTTCATCGGCGCGAAACCCAGCCCGCGGACCTATGGATCCTTCCCGCGAATCCTGGGCCAGTTCGTGCGCGACGAGGGGATTCTTGGCCTCGAGGAAGCCGTCTCGAAGATGACCTCGATGCCGGCTGCACGACTTGGATTGCGCGATCGGGGCCGGCTCATCGATGGATACGTGGCCGATGTCGTGGTCTTCGATCCCGCGCTGGTCCGATCCCTCGCGACCTACGATGAGCCGCGACAGTTCCCGGAGGGGATTGAGCACGTCTTCGTGGCTGGGGTCCCCGTGGTGACGGATGGTCGCCACACGGGCGCGACCCCGGGCCGGGCACTCCGCCGCGGCCGGGATTGACCGAGGCCGGGTTTCCGTTTGTCGGGCTCGTTGGCGGTGGTACGCTCGCGCTCCAACGCGAGTAGCCCGATTGCGGAGGATTCGATCGCTCGATGACGACCCGAACGATGCCGCGCCCGGCAACATCGCCGGAGCGATCCGCCCCGGACGCCCTGGTCCTCGAGACCGGCGTGACGGCACCCGGTCGAGCGCGTGGGTTTCCGCTTCGGCGCGAGGGTCCGGCAAAGCTCACCGGCGCGGCGAAGTACGCGGACGATCTCGTCTTTCCGGGCGCCTGGTACGGCGTTACGATCCGGTCCACTGAACCGCGTGCGCGACTCCTGGCGATCGAGCTCGACCCGGACGTCGACTGGTCCCGCGTCGTGGTCGTGACCGCCGCTGACATTCCCGGGGAGAACCTCGTCAGCGCGATCAAGGAGGATCAGCCGGTCCTCGTTCCCGTCGGCGGGGAGATCCGCCACCACGCCGAGCCCGTCGCCCTGCTGGCCGCTCCGGACCGCGAGACGCTTCGCCTCCTCCGGGCGCATATCCGGCTAGTGACCGAAGCCCTCCCCCCGGTCTTCGACCCGGAACGATCGGACCATGTCTTCGCGGAATACCAGATCGGCGGCGGAGATCTGGAGACGGGATTTGCCGTCGCGGACCTGATCCTGGAGGGCGAATACCGGGTCGGGCACCAGGAGCAGCTCTACATCGAGAACAACGCGATGATCGCGGTCCCGGCCGAGGACGGCGGGATGGCGGTTCACGGCTCGCTGCAGTGCCCGTACTACGTCCACAAGGCGATGATGAAGAGCCTGGACCTGAACTCGTCCCAGGCCCGCGTCATCCAGGCCGAGACAGGCGGCGGGTTCGGCGGCAAGGAGGAGTTCCCCTCGATCATCGCCGTGCATGCATCGCTCCTGGCGGGCAAGTGCGGTCGGCCTGTGCGAATGATCTACGACCGTCACGAGGACCTGGTCGCAACGACGAAGCGCCATCCGGCGATCATCCGGCACCGGACCGGCGTGATGCACGACGGGACCCTCGTCGCCCAGGACATCGAGGTCGTCATGGATGGTGGCGCCTACTGCACGCTGACGCCGGTGGTCCTGTCCCGCGGCGCGCTCCACTCCGGGGGCCCATACCGCTGCGCCAACGTGCGGATCCGGGCCCGCGCCACGCGGACGAACACGGCGCCCAACGGCGCATTTCGTGGCTTCGGAGCGCCCCAGGTCGAGTTCGCCATGGAGACGCACCTCAACCGGATCGCCGAGCGGCTCGGCATGAGCCCGGCAGAGATTCGTCGGCGCAACGCCTACGAGCTGGACGACACGACGCCGACTGGCCAGGTCCTGCGCGAAAGCGTGGCCGCCCAGGAGGTCCTTCGCCTGGCGGTCGAGGCCAGTGATTTCGAGCGGGTTCGGGCGTCGAACCAGGCCGCGGCTGCGTTGCGGGCCTGGGGCGGGGCGGCAGGGGTAGGGACTGCGTCGGAAGGGCAGGTCGCACGGCTGCACTCCGGTCCAGCCCGGACGGCGTCCGGGATCGGCCTCGCACTGGCCTGGCACGGTGCCGGCTTCACCGGCTCCGGCGAGGTGCATATCGGTTCCGTGGCGTCCGTCGAGCTGACCGAGGAGGGGCGCGTTCGCGTTCTCATTGGCTCGACCGAGATGGGGCAGGGGACCAACACCATCTTCCCGCTGATGGTGGCCGGCGAGCTCGGGATCGTCGCCGATCTTGTGGACATGGCCCCCGTCGATACCGCGTTCGTGCCGGACAGTGGCCCGACGGTGGCCAGCCGGACGGCGATGGTGGTCGGTGGTTTGTGCATCGAGGCGGCCCGGCGGCTCCGCGCCGAGGTCGAGGCGCGCCATGACGGAAAGCCATTCGCCGAGGTGTACCTGGCCGACGCCGTGCTCCACGGGGCAACGCGGATCGACCAGCGCTTTGAGCCGTACCCTGGCGTCACCTTCGACGACGCCACCTATCGGGGAGACGCGTATCCCGCGTTCGGCTGGGCCGCCTGCGTCGTGTCGGTCGAGGTGGATCTCGATACCGCGGAGGTGTCGGTCCGCGACGTGGTCGCGGTGGACGACGTCGGCCGGGTCCTGCATCCGATCCTGTGCGAGGGACAGGTCGAGGGCGGCACGCTGCAGGCGATCGGTTACGCGACGATCGAGGAGATCAAGCTCGACAATGGCCGGTATCTGAACGACCGCCTGGCGACCTACCTCATCCCGACGGCGCTCGACGCCCCCCGAATGACGACGCTCCTCGTCGAGGCACCGTTCAGCGGGGCGCCGCACGGGGCGAAGGGGGTGGGCGAGCTGCCGATGGATGTCGGCGCGCCTGCCGTGATCGCCGCCATCCACGATGCGGTCGGGGCGTGGGTGACCGAACTCCCGGCGACCCCGGAGCGGATCTTCGCGGCGCTCGATGCCGATGCCGGTGCGCCGGACCGGAGAATCGCATGAGCGCCATCCGGTTCCTCGTCAACGGCGCGCCAGCCGAGGTGGACGTCCCCGGTATGCGACGGCTCCTCGACGTCCTTCGCGAGGACCTCGGCCTGACGGGAACCAAGGAGGGTTGCGGGGAAGGCGAGTGCGGCGCCTGTTCGGTCCTGCTCGATGGCGACCTCGTGGATGCGTGTCTCGTCCCGATGTGCCAGGTGGACGGTCGAATCGTCCGGACGGTCGAGGGTCTGTCCGTGACGGCACGCGAGCCCGGTGGGCTCGATGTCCTCCAGGAGGCATTCCTGCAATTCGGGGCCGCCCAGTGCGGGATCTGCACGCCGGGCATGCTGATGGCCGCCCGCGCCTACCTGGATGCCGGGGGCGGCCCCGATCCCGACGCGATCCGGGAGGGTATTGCCGGCAACCTGTGCCGCTGCACGGGGTATCAGAAGATCGTTGATGCAATCGCGGCCGTGGCGGCCGGAGAGGTGGCGTGATGAGCGACAGGACGAATGCGGTGCCGGGCGACGAGGAGCCCGGGCTCGTCCCGGATGTCGGATCCGACGCGGCCCATGACGGCCCGCCCCGGGCGCCCGCAGATCTGATCATGGCGATGTCCCCGCGTCAGATCCTCGGCGGCTTTGCCCTCATGGCCGCGCTGATCGTGGTGCTGCGCCGCCGGATCCGCGGGCGAGACTGACCGGTGCCCATAGAGCCGCCGATCGCGACGCCCGCCGATCTCCCCGCCGCCTACGCGCTGCTGGCAGCATCCCGGCACACGCCGATTGCCGGCGGAACGGACGTGATGGTCCGGCTGACCGGCGAGATCGGTGAGCCGCCTGAGCGCCTCATGGATGTGTCCCGACTCCGTGAACTCGTGGGAATCGTGCGGGACGAAGGGTCTCTCGTCCTCGGTGCCCGGACGACCTACGCTGAGATCCGCGCCAGCACCGAGTGCCGGCTACACCTCCCCGCGCTCGTCGAAGCGGCGGCGACGGTCGGCGCGGCCCAGATCCAGAATCGCGGGACGCTCGGCGGCAACATCGCCAATGCGTCGCCCGCGGGTGACACGCTCCCGGTCCTGCTGGCCACCGACGCGGAGATCGTGGTCGGAAGTGTCCGCGGCGAGCGGACGGTCCCGGCATCCGAGTTCTTCCCCGCCTACCGGCAGACAGCCCTTGCCGAGGATGAGCTGATTCTCCGCATCCGCATTCCGCTGCCCGCCGGCCGGGAGGTGCGCTTTCGCAAGGTGGGTACCCGCCGGGCGCAGGCGATCTCGAAGGTCGTCATGAGCGTGGCCTGGGGGCCCGAGGGAGACTCGTGGGCCGACGTGCGCGTGGCGCTCGGGTCGGTGGCCGCAACGCCGATCCGTGCGCTTCGGACCGAACGAGTCCTCGAAGGAATGCCCCCGACTCCGGAAGTTGCTGGCGAGGCCGCCGAGACCCTGGCCGACGAACTGCATCCGATCGATGACGTGCGCTCAACGGCCGACTACCGTCGGAGGGTATCCGCCCGGATCCTGCACCGGATGCTCCGCGAAGCCGGCGGGTGGTAACCGAGCCGCCCGATCTGACGCTCCTGAATGCGGCCGAGCCGTCCGCCTATTCCGCGGCACTCGCCCCGCTGTTCGAGGGAGCGCCCCGATTCCTCTCCCATCTGGCCGCGGGTCGCCCCGATCCCGACTGGCCGTCGCTGTTCGCTCGCGCGAGGGCGATCGCGCAGGCGATGCCGGAAGACGAGCAGATCGAGCTGATCAACGCCCACCCGCGCCTCGGCGCTCCACCCGGGGCGGTGTCGGCGCATTCCTTCCGGGAGCAGGGATACGACCGGGAGGCACCGGCGGAGGCCCGCGAGACCACTGAGCTCGAGCGGCTGAACGCGGCCTACGAGGCTCGCTTCGGGTTCCGGTACTGTGTGTACGTGGCCGGTCGATCGCGTACGGCCCTGTTGCCGGAGATGGCCGCGTCTCTCGAGGCCGACCGGGAACCTGAGATGCGACGGGCCCTGGATGCGGTCATCGACATCGCTGCGGCTCGCTGGTCGATCATGAGCGGGCCAGGATGAACCAGGAGGGTGGCGTGTTCGAGCTCGGAGCCAATCGCTACGGAAAATCGCGGATCCGCCTGGTCACGGTTCGTCGGGATCCGGACCGCCACGTGCTGCGCGACCTCACGGTCGATGTCTCACTCGAGGGCGACTTCGCAGCCGCCCATGTCGATGGCGACAACGCCAACCTCATCGCCACCGACACGATGAAGAACACGGTCTATGCGTTCGCCCGGGACAACCTCGATGGCACCGCGGAGTCATTCGGGCTCGAGGTCGCACGCCACTTCGCCGCCTATTCGCAGGTCGACCGTGCCACCCTCACGCTGCGCGAGCACGGCTGGACCCGCATTCCGCTGGCGACCGGACCCGCGCCGGATGCGTTCACCCGGGATGGCGATTTCACCCGTGTCTCCGTGGTCGCAGCCACGAAGACGGGTGCCTCGGTCGAGGCGGGCATCGAGGACCTGACGGTCATGAAGACCACGAAGTCGGCCTTCACCGGGTTCGAACGGGACGCCTGGACGACCCTGGGCGAGGCCGAGGATCGGATCATGGCCACGAAGATCACGGCGCTGTGGGGCTACGGCGAGACAGCTGCCGAGCCGGGCTTCGACTTCGATGCGGCCTTCGACCGGTCGCGCAGCACACTCCTGACGGTCCTCGCCGAGCACTTCAGCCCCTCGGTCCAAGCGTCGATCTGGATCATGGCCTCGGCGATGCTGGAGGCAGAGCCGACGATCGACTGGGTCCGTATGGTCCTGCCGAACCTCCACCACTGGACCGTGGACCTCGCCCCGTTTGGCCTCGACAATCCGGCCAGCGTGTATGTCTCGACGAGCGAGCCATTCGGCCTGATCGACGCAACCGTCCGACGGAGCAGCTGAGCTTGATGGCGCTCGATCTTCGTGGTGCGCCCGTACCCGGGAGCGACGCCGTCCTGACGCCCGGCGCGCTGACCTTCATCGAGGATCTCGAGCGGGAGTTCCGGGCTCGACGGGCCGAGCTGCTGGCACAACGAACCGCGCGAATGGCGGAACTGCGCGGCGGTGCGGCGCTCGACTTTCCGGCCGCCACGGCATGGATCCGGCGCGATGCGTCGTGGCGCGTCGCGGACTCGCCGCGGGACCTCCTTGACCGACGGGTCGAGATCACCGGACCGGCAGAGCCCAAGATGATGATCAACGCGCTGAACTCGGGCGCGCGCGTTTTCATGGCGGACCTCGAGGACGCCCTGTCGCCCACCTGGGCGAACGTCGTCGGCGGGCAGGCGGCACTCCAGTCGGCTGTGCGGGGGACCCTTGGGTTCACGTCGCCGGAGGGCAAGCAATACCGGGTCGGAGCGACTCCGGCTGTCCTCCTGGTCCGCCCTCGTGGCTGGCACCTGGATGAGCGTCACGTCAGGGTTGATGGCGCGCCGATCTCGGCGAGCCTGTTCGACGCGGGCCTGTACCTGTTCCATAACGCCGCCGAGCGAATCGCCCGCGGGACAGGGCCCTACTTCTACCTGCCGAAGCTGCAGTCACACCTCGAGGCGCGGCTCTGGAACGACGTCTTCGTCTGGGCCCAGGCCGCGCTCCGCATTCCGAGGGGCTCGATCCGGGCGACGGTCCTGATCGAGACGATCCACGCCGCGTTCGAGATGGACGAGATCCTGTGGGAGCTTCGCGAGCACGCCTCAGGGCTCAACGCGGGACGCTGGGATTACCTGTTCTCCTGCATCAAGACCGTGAGCCGTGACGAGCGGAGCGTGCTGCCCGATCGGTCCGAGCTGACGATGACGGTCCCGTTCATGCGGGCCTATACGGAGCTCCTCGTGAGGACCTGCCACGCCCGCGGCGCCCACGCGATCGGCGGCATGGCCGCCTTCATCCCGTCACGTCGGGACGAGGCGGTCAACGCCACGGCCATGGCCCGTGTTCGAGAAGACAAGGAGCGCGAGTCGAGCGATGGCTTCGACGGCACGTGGGTCGCGCATCCGGACCTCGTGCCACTGGCTACCGACGTCTTCGATCGCGTCCTCGGCTCCGCTCCCGATCAGCGGGACCGACGGCGGGACGATGTCGATGTGAGCGCCGCCCAGTTGGCGGACATCCGGGTCGCCGGGGGCCGAATCACCGAGGCGGGCGTCCGGATGAACATCTCGGTGGCGCTTCAGTACCTCGATTCGTGGCTGTCCGGGAACGGTGCTGCGGCCATCAACAACCTGATGGAGGACGCGGCGACGGCCGAGATCTCCCGGTCGCAGCTCTGGCAGTGGCGGGCGACCGGTGCGCGGCTGGATGACGGCACCACCTTCGACGCCGCCCGATATCTGGCGCTGCGGGCCGAGATCGAGGCTGAGCTGGTTGGCAGCAGTCAGCGCCTCGGAGACGCGGTCACCCTGCTCGATCGCCTGGTGCTCGCGGAAGAGCCGGCTGAATTCCTGACCCTGGATGCCTATCGCCTTCTCGACGACGATCCGGGCCCGGAGGTCAGCCATGCTGGGTGACGCCACGTTCCGTGGCGTCGAGCTCTTCACGGCAATGCTCGGCGTGGCCGCGATCCTGGCGCTGATCTCGCGACGATTTGGTTTTCCGTACACCGTGGCCCTGGTCCTGTTCGGACTGGGTATTGCCGCCTTCGCTCCGGAGGCAGGGTTCGAGATCACGCCTGAGCTCGTACTGGTGGTCCTGCTCCCGGCGCTGGTCTTCGAAGCCGCCTATCAAACCGACTTCGGGCATCTCAAGGCGACCAGCGTGGGCATCGCCCTGCTGGCCATTCCCGGAGTCCTGATCTCGGCGGCGGTCGTGGCTGTCGTGCTGCACCTGGCGACCGGGCTGGACCTGGACATCGCGTTCGTGATCGGAGCCATCGTCTCCGCCACCGACCCGGTGGCGGTCATCGCGACATTCCGTCAGCTCGGTGCCCCGCGAGCGCTGACCACGCTCGTCGAGGGGGAGAGTCTGTTCAACGACGGCACCGCCATCGTGGTCTTCTCGATCGCCCTTCGCGCAGTCGAGACGCAGGTCTCGATCGAGGAGGCGGTCGCCGGCTTCACCGCCACCGTCGTCTTCAGCGTTCTGCTCGGTGGCATCACCGGCTTTGTCGCGTCGCGCGTGGTCGCGCGGGTCAATGACCACCTGATCGAGACGACGATCTCCCTGCTGGTCGCTTATGGGACCTATGTCGTCGCCGACCTGCTCCACGAGTCGGGTGTCATCGCCACGGTGGTGGCGGGGGTCATGCTCGGGACCTACGGCCGTCGGATCGGCATGAGTGCCCGGACGCAGGAGGCCCTCGATACGGTCTGGGAATTCCTCGCCTTCATCTTGACGGCCATCATCTTCCTCCTGGTGGGCCTTTCGATCACGATCGGTGGCCTGGTCGAAGCGGCCGTGCCGATCGTGTGGGGCATTGCCGCCGTCCTCGTCGCGCGTGCGCTCGTGATCTACGGGCTGCTCGGCGGGACGTCGCGCATCGTCGGGGCTCGCCGGAGCGGGCTGCGGCGGGGTTGGCTGCACGTGCTCTTCTGGTCTGGGCTGCGAGGGGCCGTCGCGGTGGCGCTCGCGCTGTCACTTCCGGCGGACTTCCCGCAACGCTCGATGGTCCAGAGCGTGGTCTTCGGGATCACCCTCTTCACCTTGATCGCCCAGGGCGGCAGCATCGGCTGGGTGGTCCGACGTGCGCTTGGGCCGCCCCACGCGCCTCCAGGTGACGAACCCGGCGTTGCCAACGCCGAGCCCTGAAACGGCGAGGGTCAGTCGCCGGCACCGTCGCGTTCGATGAACTGACCGTATCCGCGATGGCCCACGAAGGCGCCGTCCCGGATGACCGATCGGCCTCGGACGAAGACGGATCGGACGGCGCCCTGGATCTCAAGGCCCTCGTACGGGGTGTAGTCGCTCGTGTGATGCAGGTCGGACGCGCGAATCGTGCGCCTGGCTGCCGGGTCGAAGAGCACGAGGTCCGCGTCGCGGCCAACGTCGATGGCACCCTTTCGACGCAGCCCGAACCGTCGAGCCGGCGTCGCGGCCAGGACGTCGACCAGGCGCTCGATGGTCAGTCGCCCGGTCGGAACTCCCAGGCTGTAGGCGACGGTCAGCAGGGTTTCGATCCCCGGGGCGCCGTTGCTGATCCGGTCGAACGGAATTCCTCGGACGGCATCTGCCTTCTCGACAGCAGCCCGATCGGGGACATGATCGGTGGCGATCAGGTCGAGGTCACCGGCCGCAAGGCCGTTCCACATCGCGTCGAGGTCGGCGGTCGAGCGGAGAGGCGGCGAGATGACCACCTTGGCCACCTCGAGGGGATCATCGGCCTCGTATCGAGCGTCTGTGAGGGCAAGGTAGTGCGGGCAGGTCTCGGCGGATACTCGAACCCCAAGGCCTTTCGCTTCGCGTACGTGGCGTAGCGCGTCCGCTGACGAGAGGTGAACCACGTGGACCGGGGCGTCGGCCGCCCTGGCGAAGGCCATCGCGCGCGCTGTCGCGACGCCCTCCGCGTACGAGGGTCGGGAGCTGGCGTGAAAGCGGGGCGCGGTCTCGTTGCGCACCAGCGACGAAGCAACGGCCGCATCGATGATGACGGGGTCCTCGCAGTGCACCTGGAGCATTCCACCGCGACCGGCCAGGACACCCATCGCCTCGAAGATCCGGGCGTCGTCGAGGCGAAAGTCGAAGACCATGAACGCCTTGGCGGTCGAGGCGCCGGCATCGACCATTGCGGGAAGCTCGGCCACGGGATCGTCCATCCGGCCCGAGATGGCGAGGCTCACGGCGTAGTCCACGGCGCTGTCCTGATCCGTCCTGGCGCGCCACTCCGCGAGGCCGGCGAGGAGGGACCGCTCGGCCGCCGGCGACGAGCCCGTCCCGGGATTGTTGAACGCGAGGAAGCTCGTCGTTCCGCCGAACGCGGCCGCGACCGAGTCCTGGAAGAACCGGTCCGGCTCGGCGTCGCTCGCGACCCGGGTGTGGGTGTGGACGTCCACGATACCCGGCAGGACGAGCAGGCCGGTTGCATCGATGATCTCGTCGGCGTTCTCCTGGAGCCCGCGCAGGTCGCCGACGGTCGTGATGCGACCACCGTCAATGGCGACGTCGGCGACTCGTGATCCGGTCGCGGTCACGACCGTGCCGCCTCGAACGAGGAGGTCGGTCACTCGACCTCTTCGATCCGGATTGGCTGGGCGCCGTCCCAGAGCGTTCGTCGGCCAACCTCGCGCAGTCGGTCCCGCCAGCCGTCATCAGGCTCGAGCGATGCGAAGTGGTTGGCCGCCAGCTGCCCGACCTTGGAGGCCGTGGCGCACGCGCCGTAGGGGAAGAAGATCTCGCACTCGCTGATGCCGCCGGGGTACATCGCCAGCATCCCGGGCGACGGATGCGACGTGTGGTTCTCGTAGTCGATGCCGGGTCGGAAGTCCCCGTATGGGATCCACGTGGACTCGCCGGACCAGCGGCAATGAATGAGCTGGGTCGCGATCGGCAGCATTCGTCGAACGGCCTCGATGGTCTGCGGTGCGGCGGTTTCCCACCGGGCGCTAAAGTGAAGGTCGTCGCCGACCGTGATCCGAAGATTTCCCATGTCCGGAGGATACGTGGCCAACAGCGGTCCGGAAACACCCAACATGGAGGGCGCGGCGTCCTCGACGCCCACGATCTCGACGCATGTCCTCGACGTCGCGAGCGGTATGCCAGCGAGCGGCATTCACGTCAGCCTCTACAAGCTTGGGGAGGACGATCGGCCGATCCGCCTGACGCAGGCCCTGACGGACGGGGATGGCCGTATCCGTGACTTGCTCGAGCGGCCGATGTCGCCTGGTGTCTATCGACTTGAGTTCAACATTGCGGGCGCGCCGGGCGAGGACGCCACGGATCCGTTCTTCCGGAAGACGAGCGTCGACTTGCGGATCGTGGATACGAGCCGCTCGTACCACGTGCCGTTTCTGCTGGCGCCGTACTCGCTGACGATCTACCGGGGGAGCTAGCGAGTTTCTCTTCGTATGTCCCGCTGGGAGGGGCGGGCGCCCTCCCGGAATCTGATGCCCTTCGAGGTAATACGAAGGGAGACAAAGGTCGCCGTGACGAGGCGGCCGTGACGAGGCGGCTGTGACGAGGCGACTGTGACGAGGCGGCTGTGACGAGGCGGCTGTGACGAGGCGGCTGTGACACGCTAGCTGTCACAAGCGGCACCGAGGATGTGCGCATGGAAGCCCGCATCGTCTCGCTGCCGACCCGCGCGGACCCGTCCATCCGCGTGGAAGCGGATCGAATCCTCGTGGACCGCCTCACCCTCGTCGATCCTGCCCTGGCTGCCTGGCTCGATGCTCAACCCGCCGAGGACCACGGCGTCGTCATCGAGCGAGCCCTTCGCATCGGGTTGACGGCGCTCCAAAGCGTTGGCGTGACGATGAACCTCGATGCGGTGCGCTCCGAGTTCGACCGATTCACCGAGCAGAGCCGCGTGGCCAACGAGCGGGCTGCGGAGGCCCTCGAGCAGGTTCTGCGGGCCAACTTCGCCGACGGCGATGGCCGCCTCCCGCGGACGCTCGAGACGTTCCTCGGTGACCGCGGCAAGCTGCAGTCCATGGTTGATGAGCTGTTCGATCCAAAGCGGCGCGACTCGGCCATCGGGCGCATCTCGTCGATGCTTGATACGTACTTCGACGGCGACGCATCACGACTGGCCGCGCTCCTCGATCCGACTCGCATGGGTTCACCCCTCCACCAATTCCGCGCGGAGGTGGCGGCGGGCTTCAAGGCACTCGAGGAGAAGCTGGTCTCGCTTGAGGCGGCGACCGCCGCGCGGGCGGGGGAGCGTGCCAAGTCCTCGGCCAAGGGCGGCGACTTCGAGGAGCTGCTCGAGGGCATGCTCGGGGACATCGCCCGAGGTGCGAACGACCTGGTAGAGCGAACCGGGACCGACGCGGGTGACGCTGGCCGCTCGAAGAAGGGCGACTTCGTGATCACCCTGGACCCTGCCCTGACGAAGGGCGCAGACCTCCGTGTCGTGATCGAGGCCAAGGACCGCAGGATTTCCGGACGCGAGATGCGAGACGAGCTCCGCGAGGCGCGGCTGAACCGCGACGCCGCGGTCGGGCTCGTCGTGTTCACCCCGAGTCACGCTCCTGCAGGCATCGCGCCGTTCGATGTCCGGGCAGGCGATGTCTACTGCGTCATCGATCCGGCCGACCCAGATGTGGCCACGCTGGAAGCTGCCATTCGGCTCGCCCGTCTCCTCGCCCTCACGAGCCTCCGCGAGCACGAGGCCGAGGTCGATGCCGCAGCCCTCGGCGAGGCGCTGACCGCTATCCGCGAGCAACTCGAGACCATCAGGGCGATGAAGGTTCAACTGACCTCGATCGGCTCCACCGCCGGGCAGGTCACCGCGGGCCTCGATCGTATGCGCGAGGGCATCCTGGCCCAGATCGTTCGCGCGGAGCGGGAGCTCGTCGCTGTCGCGAGCTGAGTCCGGGCGCTGGGAGGGGTTGCGGCTCGATGGTATGGTCTCGTACCCGACTCCCCGGGATCCTGGAGTCGAGCACGAGGGCATGTCATGGCACGCGCGATGTGGAAAGGGGCCATTCAGTTCGGCCTCGTCACCATCCCGATCAAGTTGTACCTGGCCACGGAGTCACGGGCTGGTGTGAGCTTCAACATGCTCCATGCGCCCGACCTGTCCCGGATCCAGATGAAGGTCTACTGTCCGGTCGAGGACGAGGTGATCTCCCGCTCGGACACGGTCAAGGGGTTCGAATACGCGCCGGGCCAGTACGTCGTCCTCACCGATGAAGACCTCGAATCGCTCCCACTGAAGACGATCCGGTCCATCGAGATCGAGCAATTCGTCGAGACTGCCGAGGCCGAGACGCACACGCGGTTCGTCAAGCAGGCCTACTACATCGAGCCCGATAAGATCGGCCGCAAGGCCTTCGCTCTCCTCAAGTCGGTGCTGCTGGACAAGGGACTGACCGCGATCTGCAAGATCGTGATCAAGGATCGTGAAGCGCTCGCGGCGCTCAACCCGTTCGAGAACACGATGCTCCTGTCGACGCTCTACTGGCCCGACGAGATCCGGGCCCTGGGCGAACTGGACCTCGACGATGAGGGGCCCGTCTTCAAGCCTGCCGAGAAGGTCATGGCGGAACAGCTCATCGGTGCCATGACCGGCGAATTCGACCCGACGCAGTACCGCGACGAATACCGGACGGCGCTGATGGAGATCATCGAGTCGAAGGTCGAGGGCCGCGAGTTCGCTGCGGCGCCTGCCAGGCAGGAGAGCTCGAACCTCATCGACCTGATGGCCGCTCTCAAGGCCAGCGTGAAGGCCGCCACCAGCGCGCGCTCGGCCGCCTCGCCTGCTCCGACATCCGTGGCCGACGCGAAGGCACGAAAGGCCGGCGCAAAGACCGGCAAGGCAGCGTCCGCCGATGAGGCGAAGCCGGCGCGGCGCCGCAAGAGCGCCTGACGCCGCCACGTTCGGTCCCGCCGGCGATGCCGCTCGACGACTATCGGCGCAAGCGCAACTTCACGAACACGCCCGAGCCCGCCGGCACCGTTGCCGTTGACGCCTCGGCGTCTGGCCGCTTCGTCGTTCAGCGCCACCGGGCCACGCGCCTCCACTACGACTTCCGCCTCGAGATCGGCGGCGTACTCGTGTCATGGGCGGTGCCCAAAGGGCCAAGCCTGGACCCGGGCGCGCGGCGCATGGCGATCCACGTCGAGGACCACCCGATCGAGTACCTCGATTTCGAGGGCGTGATCCCGAAGCAGCAATACGGGGCGGGCGACGTCATCGTCTGGGATTGGGGAACCTGGACTGCTGAGGCCGAGACGCCCGATGGGGCGCGTGCCGTTCAGGATGGTGAGCTCAAGTTCCGCCTCGATGGCCACAAGCTCCACGGTCGGTTCACGATCGTCAGGACCAGCGGACGGAGTGGCCGCGCCGATGACGATGGGGCCGAGCAGTGGCTGCTGATCCACAAGAAGGACGAGGCCGCGGTTCCGGGCTGGGACGCGGAGGGCCATCCACAGAGCGTGAAATCGGGCCGGACGAACGACGAGGTCCGCGACCAGCGCGACGCGCTCTGGGTGAGCGATGCGCCGGCGGCCGTCGCGCAGATTGACCTCTCGGCTGCGATCGAGGCCCCGCTTCCACGCTTCATCGAGCCGATGGCGGCCACGCTGGCTGACACGTCGTTCAGTCACGACGACTGGCTGTTCGAGGTCAAGTGGGACGGCTACCGCCTTCAGGCGGTCGTCGACGACAACAAGGTCCGGACCTTCACTCGAAACGGCAAGGATGGCGAGGCGTTCTTCCCGAAGCTCCTTGCGCCGCCAACCTGGATCCACGCGCGCCAGGCGATCGTGGATGGCGAGGTCGTGGCCATCAACGAGGCCGGTCTGCCCGACTTCGGCCTCCTCCAGGAGCGGCTGGGCGGGAAGGCCACGCCGCCCGATGGAACGGCCGTCGGGGCGTTGGTGTACCAGGCATTCGACCTGCTCTACCTCGATGGCCGGTCGCTGCTCAGCGTCCCGCTCCAGGATCGCAAGCGCCTCCTTCAGTCGGTGCTCCGCGAGGATCGCCGGGTCCGCTACTCGGGCCACGTCGAGCGCGAGGGCGTCGCCTTCCTCGAGGCCGTATCCACCCAGCAGCTCGAAGGCGCGATCGCCAAGCATCGACGCTCCGTGTACGAGCCCGGGACGCGATCGAGATCGTGGCTGAAGTTGAAAGTCCGTCCCGAGCAGGAGCTCGTGGTGGGTGGCTGGACGCCGGGCGCGGGCAACGCGAAGGACCTGGGCGCCCTTGTGGTCGGGTACTACGAGGGCGTCGGCGACACACCCGCGACACCGCCCCGGCTCCACTTCGCCGGCAAGATCGGATCGGGCTTCAGCGCCCGTGCACGGGCTGATCTTCGGCGGCGCCTCGCTGAGCTCGCCGCGGACGAGGCGCCATTCGATCCGCCCCCACCGCGCGATCACCGCGGCCGGTGGGGAGGCGATCTCGTTGACGTGACCTGGGTTCGGCCCGAGCTGGTCATTCGCGCCGAGCTCGGTGGCTGGAGTCGGGACGGGATCGTGCGCCAGGGGGCCTTCAAGGGGATCGAAGAGGGCAGGGATGCGCTCGGCGTGGTCCGCGAGCAGGCCATTGCGACCAGCAGGACGGTCCGCTCGGTCGAGGCCGGGACCGCCGCCAGCATCGCCAGTGCGCACCGCGCGGAGCCGGTGCGCCAGGTCGAGCCCCCGCCCCACGTCGAGCCCGCGCACGTCCGTCCCTGGGTGGCGACCGACGCAGAGCTGGACGCGCTCGGGCGTCTCGGCCGCGAGGGCGTCTGGCAGGTCGGCGGCGTGGCGCTGAAGCTGACGAACCTCGACAAGGCCATCTTCGAGCCGCTCGCCGACGATCCCGCCGGGCCGATCACGAAACGCGAGCTGGTCCGCTACTTCACCCTCATCGCGCCTCACATGCTCCCGCACCTCGCGGAGCGGCCCCTCAACCTGCACCGGTTCCCCGACGGGGCCAGCAAGCCAGGGTTCTGGCAGAAGGACCTGCGGCCGACGGATCCGGGCTGGCTGCGACGGTGGCGCGAGATGGGCGTCGAAGCGCGCGAGGCGAACGAGCACGTCGTGGCAGATGGCGTGGCCACGCTCGCCTGGCTGGCCAACCAGGCCGCCTTCGAGGTCCACGCCTGGACGTCCCGGCTGGATGCCCCCTATCGACCGACGTTCGCCCTGATCGACATCGATCCCGGCACGGCCACGACCTGGGAGGAGACACTCGTCCTGGCGCGCCTGTATCGGACCGCCCTCGAGCACCTCGGCGTGCGCGGGTACCCGAAGGTGACGGGCCAGCGCGGGATCCAGGTCTGGATCCCGATCGTGCCCCGCTACGATCATGGCCAGACCACGGACTGGGTCGAGAAGCTGTCGCGTGCCGTGGCTGCCGCGGTCCCGGATCTCGTGTCCTGGGAATGGGCAAAGGGCGCGAGGGCCGGCAAGGCGCGCCTCGACTACACCCAGAACGCGGCGATCAAGACGCTCGTCGCACCGTATGCCGTCCGCCCGGCACCCGGGGCCCCGGTATCGGCACCGATCACCTGGGACGAGCTCGAGGATCCGGCGCTGCGGCCAGATCGGTGGACGATCCGTACAATGCAGGCACGCGTCGAGGCGGTCGGGGATCTGTTCGCAGGAGCCCAGTCAGACCTCCAGGAGTTGCCGCCGGTCTGATCGCGACCTGGCATCCCAGGCGCTGTCGGACCCTCGAACCAGTCAGGAGAACGATGCGCCAGATCGACGTCTGCTACGCCGGCTCAAGGCAGCGCCTCCCGTGACCTCCTCTGGCAATGCCCTTGCGACGCGCGGACTGCGCAAGAGCTATGGCCGCCGGCTCGCCCTCGATGGCCTGGATCTGACCGTGCCGACCGGCGTGGTCTATGGCTTCCTGGGTCCGAATGGTGCCGGCAAGACCACGACGATGCGAGTGCTGACCGGGCTCCTGCACCCTGATGCCGGAACGGTTGAGATCCTCGGCAGTCCATATACCCGGCGCGATCGACGTCGCCTGTTCAGCGTCGGGGCGCTCGTCGAGACACCGACGTTCTACCCGTACCTCTCGGGCCGGGACAACCTGCGGGCGCTGGCGGCCAGCGGCCCGCCCTCGGGCCGACCGATCGACGAGGTCCTCGAGATAGTGGGTCTCCGGGATCGCGGCCGCGACAAGGTGTCCCGGTACTCGCTGGGCATGAAGCAGCGGCTTGGTATCGCTGGAGCGCTGCTCAACGATCCGACGCTGCTGCTCCTCGATGAGCCAGCCAACGGCCTCGATCCCGCCGGCATCGTGGCCATGCGGGAGATGCTCCGGCACCTCGCCTCGGTCGGCAAGACCGTGTTCGTGTCGAGCCATCTCCTCGCCGAAGTCCAGCAGATGGCCGACATCGTCGGGATCATCGCTGCCGGGAAGCTGGTCCGGGAAGGCTCGATGCGCGAGCTCCTGGCCGCCGAGGGCAACATTCGCGTGCGCGTGGCACCGGGCGAGGTGGTCGCCGCCATCGAGGTCCTGTCCCGGGTAACGGACCCGGCTCACGTGTCCGTCATGGCCGACGACCCTGGCTGGATCAGCGTCCAGACGGCTCCCGCGCGATCGCCCGAGATCAACCGGGCGCTCGCAGAGTCCGGCGTCTACGCGTCGGAACTGACGTCCGGCAACGATCTCGAGGACCTCTTCCTGACCTTGACCGAAACCGGAGTCGCAGACCCGGACGGTACGTTCGCCAGGCCGGTCCGACCTGCAGCCTCCGGCAACCAGGGGCGGACCGGGTCATGAGGCTCTTCCTCTCCAGTCTCCGGAAGCTGACCCCCAGGATGGCCACGTTGCTGACCTTCGGGCTCCTTGCCGGCCTCCTCGTCCTGATCGATCTGGCCGTCGCGACAACCCGTGGCGGTGAGGGTCGGGGAGCTCGTACCGCGCTCGCACTGATCACGTTCCCCGGCGCCTATGACCAGATCCTGCGATTCATTCTTGGCCTCGGCGGCCTGTTCGCGGTCACCTACGGGGCTGCGATCGCCGGGTCCGAGTGGACGTGGGGCACACTCAAGTCTGCGGTGGCTCGGGGTGAGAGCCGGAGCCGGTACGTCCTGTCCACCTTCGCGGCGGTTGCCGTCGTTCTGGCGGCGGGGCTCCTGTTCGCGTTCGTCGTCGGCGTCGCCGGGGCCGTCGCCGGGGCCAAGATCGCCTCGGTCAGTCTCGATGGCATCACCGACTCGTCGGTCCTCGACAAGTTGCCCGACCAGTTTGCCCGGGGCTGGGTGGCGATCACGATGACGGCGTCGGTCGGGTTCGCCATTGCGACCCTGGCCAGGAGCCAGCTGGCGGGCATCGGCGCCGGGATTGCCCTGTACTTCGGCGAAGCCTTCGCCAGCATCTTCCTGCCCGATATCGTCCAGTACCTGCCGTTCGACCTCGCCAACACCGCGGTCGGCGCGGGTGGAGGGTTCGGGCCACCGGGCGCGGCCGGCGAGACCATGTCGGCCGATACCGCACTCCTGTTCGTGCTGGTCTGGCTGGTTGGCTCGCTCGTCGTCGCGGCCGGCTTCACCGAGCGGGCCGAGATCACGGGATGAACACTCGACCGTGAGCCAGGTCCATCAGCGACGTGCGGCAATCGCCGAGTTCCGTGGCTGGCGGGCGCTTCGCCACCGGAACTACCGGTTGTTCTTCTTTGGGCAGCTCGTCTCCCTGGTTGGGTCGTGGATGCAGTCGGTTGCCCAGGGTTGGCTGGTTCTGCAGTTGACCGGTGATCCGTTCTGGCTCGGCGTGACGTTCGCCGCGCAATTCGCGCCGGTCCTTCTGCTCGGGCTGTTCGGGGGCGTGATCGCTGACGGGCTTCCGAAGCGCCGCACGCTCATTGCCACCCAGACGGCGTCGATGCTGCTCGCATTCCTGCTGTTCGTCCTGGCGATCACGAACGTCGTCACGGTTGCACACGTCATCCTGCTCGGCCTCGTGCTCGGCGTGGTGAACGCCGTGGATATGCCGACCCGTCAGTCCTTCGCGGTCGAGATGGTCGGGCGCGATGACGTCGGTAACGCGGTCGCGCTCAATTCGGCCGTCTTCAACGGGGCACGGATCGTCGGGCCGGCCGTCGCCGGGTTGGCGATTGGCGCGGCGGGCGTGTCGTCGGCGTTCCTGATCAACGGCCTGAGCTTTCTCGCGGTCATCGTTGCCTACCTCCGCATGTCGGACGGCGACCTTCTCGGCTCCCCACTGGCGCCACGTCCGACGACGGTCGCCGCGGTGAAGGTCCAGCTCGGGGAGGGGTTGTCCTACGTCCGGACCACACCGACGGTTCTCGCGCCGATTGTCGTGGTCGGACTCGTCGCGACGTTCGCCATGAATTTCAACGTCCTCATCCCCCCACTCGCCAAGGACGTCCTCCAGGTCGGTGCGACCGGGTTCGGGTTTCTGATGGCCGCCAGCGGGGTCGGTTCACTCCTGGCCGCGCTGTCCATCGCGTTCGCACGTCGGAACCGGATCGCGCTCCTGGGGCTCGGTGCCATCCTGAATGGGGCCGCTCAACTCGTACTCGCCGCGTCTGGATCGCTGGGGCTGTCCATGATCGCCATGTTCGCCGCCGGGCTTGGGGCGATCGCAATGGCGGCCACAGCCAACACCGCGATCCAGCTGACCGTCCCGGATGCGCTCCGCGGGCGTGTCATGAGCGTCTACGCGACGGTCTTCGCCGGCTCCACCCCGGTCGGCGCGCTTGTCGCCGGTTTCCTCGCATCGTCGATCGGCGTTCCGCAGGCGATCGCCATCGGGGCGGTGTTGAGCGTGCTGACGGGCGTTGGCGTTCTCGTCTGGTATCGGCGCAGCGGCCGGACGCCCGACTCGGCGCCGGATGGTGGGCCCGCGATGGCACCGGGAACCGGGTCCTAGCGCGAGCCTGGGCCGGCTGTAGGCCGTGACACGGTGCCCGTGCCCTACCATCCAGTCATGGCCAGCGACGAGCTCCCGGCACACCAGCACACGAATCGCCTCGCCGGCGAGACGAGTCCGTACCTGCTCCAGCACGCGCACAACCCGGTGGACTGGTTCCCGTGGGGCCCGGACGCGCTCGCTCGCGCAACGCTCCTCGATCGGCCGATCTTCCTGTCCATCGGCTACGCCGCCTGCCACTGGTGCCACGTCATGGAGCGGGAGTCCTTCGAAGACGAGGTGACCGCGCGCGCCCTGAACGACAACTTCGTCGCGATCAAGGTCGACCGCGAGGAGCGCCCGGATCTCGATCAGCTCTACATGGGAGCGGTGCAGGCGATGACGGGCAGCGGCGGCTGGCCGATGTCGGTCTTCCTGACACCGGAGGGCCGGCCGTTCTATGGCGGGACCTACTTCCCCGATGCGCCGCGCCATGGCCTTCCCAGCTTCCGCCAGGTCCTCGACGGGGTCGCGACGGCGTGGCGAACTGAGCGCAGCCAGATCGAAGCTGCCGGAGCGAAACTTGTC
>JBBQMH010000008.1:0-53127 GCA_038328755.1 Candidatus Limnocylindrales bacterium | reverse complement strand
CCGTCGCGACGATGGCTCGATCATCGCCGAGAACGCCGGGGACGCTGGGAAATCGATCATTCCCACGACGGCGTGGCGTATTGGCGCCCATGACGCCTCTCGCCATGGATCCAATTTGCTCGCAACGATGCTACCTGGACGCAGGTTCCCGTTCCCAAAGTCGCTCTACGCGGTGGAGGACACGATCCGGTTCTTCGTGAAGGACAAGCCGAACGCGGTAGTCCTCGACTTCTTCGCTGGCTCGGGGACCACGGCACATGCCGTCATTCGGCTGAACAATCAGGACGGCGGGCGCCGCCAGTGCATCCTCGTGACGAACAACGAGGTGTCCGTTGACGAGGCGAAGGACCTACGGAGCAACGGACTTCGCCCTGGTGACCTGGAATGGGAATCCCAGGGCATCTTCGAGTACATCGCTCGGCCTCGGGTCACTGCGGCCATCACAGGCCGGACGCCCGACGGGGAACCCATCGCCGGCGACTACAGGTTCACCGACGAGTTTCCGATCGCAGACGGTTTTGAGGCGAACGTCGAGTTCCTAGGGCTTCGTTACCTCGACGCCGACGACATTGACCTGGGGCACGCCTTCGACGATCTTGCGCCGCTGCTGTGGCTCCGGGCCGGCGGCCAGGGACCGGTCGCGGGACGCGTCGATGACGCCGGCGCGCGGCTTCCATACGTGTGGACCGGCCGCTATGGCATCCTGTTCGACGAGGACCGCTGGCGTGGCTTCGTGTCGGCTCGGCCAGAGACCGCCCGGACCGCCTTCATCGTCACCTACTCGCCGACCGTCTTCGCCGGGATCGCCGCCGAGCTGCCCGCATCGATGGACACGATTCGCCTGTACGACACGTACCTTTCGATGTTCCTGCCTGCGCGAGGGCGCGCCTGATGCGCTACGAGCTCCGCGACTACCAGCGCGACGCGGCCCTGGACGTTCTCAATCGTCTTGGGCGGGGTCGAGACGACTGGCAGAAGTACAAGAGCCTGTCGTCATTCGCCTTATCGGCCATCACCGGGTCCGGCAAGACTGTCATCGCGACCGCGGTCATCGAGGCCCTTCTCTTCGGTTCGACCGACCTGGGCACCGACGCTGAACCCCGGCTCTCGTTCCTCTGGATCACCGACGATCCGGCGCTCAACCGGCAGACGCGCGCCCGGATGTTCGACGCGTCCGAACTGCTGGCGCCGACGACCCTCGTGGAGGTCGACGAGTCGTTCCTGGACGCGGACCTCGCGCCAGGCCGGGTCTTCTTCCTGAACACGCAGAAGCTGTCGCGCTCCAGCCGCCTGGCCCAGAGCGGCACGAACGCGCGCGAGTTCTCGTTCTGGGACATCCTCCGAAACACGATCCGCGGCGACACGACCGACCTCGTCCTGGTCCTCGACGAGGCGCACCGCGGCATGAAGCGCGCGGCCGACCGCAAGACCATCGTGTCGCGCCTCATCCAGGGCGGGCAAGGGTCCAATCCCGCCGTCCCGATCGTCTGGGGCATCTCGGCCACGATCGAGCGGTTCACGATTGCGATGGGCGAGGTGACCGACCGTACCGGATATCCGAACGTCGCCGTCGATATCGAACGTGTCCGGGCATCGGGCCTCATCAAGGACGAGATCGGTCTCGACCAGCCGGCGGAGAAAGGGACGTTCTCGACGACGCTGCTGCGCGAGGCGGTCAAGGCCACGCTGTCATTCGAGCGCCGCTGGGCGGCGTACTCGGCATCGGAGGGTGAGCCCGAAGTGCTGCCGGTACTCGTGGTCCAGGTGCCGGACAAGGCGAGCGACGCCAAGCTCGTCGAGCTTGTCGGCACGATCGAGGCGGAGTGGCCGGGTCTCGGCCCACGGGCGATCGCCCACGTCCTGGGAGAGCACGAGCGGCTGACGCTCGGCGCACGCACGGTCGAGTGGGTGTACCCGGAATCCATCCAGACCGAGACAGACGTCAGGGTGGTACTCGCGAAGGAAGCCATCTCGACCGGTTGGGACTGCCCGCGCGCGGAGGTCCTCTACTCCGAGCGGCCCGCGAAGGACGCAACGCACATCGCCCAGATCATCGGGCGGATGGTCCGCCAGCCCCTCGCCCACCGAATCG
The DNA here is from genome assembly GCA_038328755.1 of Candidatus Limnocylindrales bacterium. Classification (GTDB taxonomy): domain Bacteria; phylum Chloroflexota; class Limnocylindria; order Limnocylindrales; family CSP1-4; genus UBA5189. Next base: position 51,035 of record JBBQMH010000008.1, on the reverse strand, counting down.
CCACCGACGACGCACTCAACTCGGTCACGTGCTACCTCCCCCTGTTCGACCAGAAGGCACTCACCTCGATCAAGGACGAGCTGGAAGGCAAGGGCGCCGACAACGGGCAGAACCGCGTCGGCGCAACGGTCGTGCGGGCCCCGATGATCTTCGAGCGGAACGTGATGGTCGATCCGGCCGTGTTCGCGTTCATCGAGGCGCTGCCGAGCATCCCGACTCCGGACCGGACGGCAAGCCCGCTGCGGCGGGCGCGCACGCTCGCACGGCTCCTCGCCGACGACGCGTCCGGGTCACCGCTGATGGCCAACGCCGGCGCAGCGTTGACAGAGCGACTGAACCTGCGGCTCGACGGCCTCGCGGCCGAGCACGCTACGGACGTCCAGGCCAATGTCGTAGACCTCCTGACCACGGAGGTCGCGAGGTCCCGGATCACTACGGTCGCGGAGGATCTCGGAAGCGGGCCGGTTGGCTTCCAGGTTGCGACGCACGCCCGAGACGTGGCGCGCGACGCCCAGCGAATCATCGATTCGATCCGCGAGGGCGTCGGTAAGGCCTGGTTCGCCCATCGATTGGTCGCCAATCCCAGCGCGGACCGTGACGCCATTCGTATCCGGTGCGCCGCCCTCCTTCGCGTGGATGGGATCGCTGCGACGATCGAGTCGACCGCGACCGACTGGGTCAAGGAGCGGCTCGATCAGTTCCGGGTGCAGATCCTCAACACGGTCGGTGCTACCCGCGATGCCTATACGCGCGTACAGGAGCAAACCACCCTCCCGGAGGCCGTTACGGTGCAGTTGCGCCAGAACGAGCGGGCTGCGACGAAGGACTCGAAGGGTGACGACCTGCCGCGCTTCCACGGCCACGTGTTCGCGGATCCCGACGGGACGTTCCCCGTCGTCCTGAACGATTGGGAGCGCACGGTCGTCGAGACAGAGCTTGCCCGGGATGGGTTTGAGGCTTGGTATCGGAACCCGGGGAGCGCGACGCCGGCGTCGCTCCGAATCGCCTATCAGAACGACGAGGATGTGTGGTCGTCTCTCCAGCCCGACTTCATCGTCGTGTCGCGTCGCTCGGATGGGACCCTCGGCGCATCGATCGTCGACCCGCACGGCGACCATCTTGCCGATGCGAGGGCGAAGATCCGGGCGCTGGCGGCATTCGCCGAGCAGTTTGGCGACCGGTTCGTGCGCATCGAGTCGGTAGCCAAGGTGGACGACGGGAGCCTGCGGGTGCTCGACCTGGCTAATCCGGCTGTTCGGGCTGAGGTCCGAGCGTTCGAGGGAGCGAAGGTGACGGCCCTCTATCAGTCCGAGTATTCGCGACCGTTCCCATAGAGGCATCTGCAGGGTGCCCTGAGCGTATGGCCCGCGCAACGAATCGAAAGGAGTTGAGGTGGCGGTAACGAGGTTCCCCGCGCCCTTTTGGAGTCACCTGGGACGAGCTCGACCTTTCGCACGTGCCGGCCTTCCTGGCTCAACCCCGGGGAAAGGGAGAGCATGATGAGTACGGCGACGGTTCCCAAAGCATTCCGGTCGCCCCGCGCTGATCCCATCCGATGGCTCGCCGCGACCGCCATCGGCGTCACCTTCAGTGTCGTTGCCTCGCTCCTGCTGGGCGCCGTGCTGCCCGTCGAGTTCGGCTGGTCGGTCGCGGCTGGCCTCGCCACTGGAACGGTGATCGCCGCGGCGATCCTGCGGGTTGAGACGAAGCGTCAATGGGCGGCAGCACTCGCGGCGGTCCTCGGCATTCAGCTTTTTCTCGGCGCGTTGATCGGACTCGTACCATCGTCGTGATAGTTGGAGCGACTGCGACCGGGGCGCTACGATGACTTCGTCTCGAGAGCCGTCCTTGGGACTCCCGCTTGTCGTCATGGGAGGATCGTCGTGCCGGACCAGGACCTCGAAGCGTACCTCGCCCAGGAGACGGCAAACTGGACGAAACAATCGGTTCGGTGGGTATTCGGCGGCACGGACGAGGGCCGTCGGAACGTCTCGGATCACCTGACGATCTTGACCGTGCACGGATATAAGCAGGCTCGGACCAGACAGGCAGGAAAGGACGTCGAGATCAGCTTCTCATTGTCTGGACCCTCTCCATTGGTTCCGACGGCGGCCCCCGACACGTCCAAAGACAAGCCCTCCTTTTGGTCGAGGCCGGAGAACCTATGGAGCTTTGGAATCGCATCTGTTCTCAACGGCGTCGTTCTCTTCGGGTTGGTCATCGTGCCGCAGTACGGCTACACCATCAGCGCCGTAGGCATGATTCTCAATATCGTGCTCGTGGCGTGGCTCCTCCGCGTGTTTTGGCGAGTCATCGGCCGAAGGATTCTCCTTTGGCTCTTCCGATACCTGTAACAGCGACGATTGGCTGACGTCGGTGAGATCCTCGCCGCGATCAATCCGCGAATGATCGGCAGCTAAGGGCAACCAGTAGCGTCACCGCCAACCCCGGCTCCGCGAGTCGCCCTCGTCGTGACAGCAGGAGCGGCTGCGACCGGGGCAGTTCTATGATTGACGCTCATAGAGGACTGGCCCGTGACCGACTCGGAAGATCCGCTGGTCCCGCTGGCATCGGTGCCTGACGATTACCGGAACCACCTCGTCGGTGCCCTCCAAGCGGCGCAGCACGACTACGACCAGGCGATCCTGACACTCACGGCTGGGACCCTCGCGCTGTCCGCGACCTTCGCTCACGATATCGCCCCGACGCCAGCAGGCGACTCGGGCGCCCTGCTCGGCGCCGCGTGGATCCTGCTCGTCTACTCGATGATCGCGATCGTCCTCTCGTTCGTCACGAGCCAGCGTGATCTCCGGAACCTCATCGACGCCCTTGATCGACGGGAGCAGAACGTAGGCGCCAACATGAAGCGGCTTGACGCGCGTCTCACCAGGGCCATGAACATCTCTGCCGGAAGTGGGCTGATCCTCGGCCTCGCGGCCTTCGCCGCGTATGCGTTCGTAAACCTGAAAGGAGGCTGACTGTGATCTCCGCAACGACCTACGAGCCGCTGGTATTCGGACCCGGCGAGGCGCATCTCGAAAAGCGCGGCTACACACCACCACCGCCCCGTCCGCCCGGCAAGGGCTACATCGCGCCGCCAGCGCCGCCCAGCCCGAAGCCCGCATCACCGCCACCGCTGCCAACGCCGCCACCCCCGCCACCGCCGCCATCGAAGCGCGGCTAGTCCTAGGTGGCCGATCAGCGTAGCTCAGACGACCAACACACCGGAGCGCCGACCCGCCTCTCCCAAGGGTATGAAGAGCTCTACGACAAGTTGCTTAGGCAGATCGGGGCGCGCTGGGATGCAATGCCAGACCGCGTGTGCGTGCACTGGCCAATGCGGGAGTCAACTTACTCGGGCAGGCTTCTTGTGGTCGGCCAGGCCCTGAACGCCTGGATGGTCGACGGCCCGACGACCTCGCTCAACGATCCCTCGAAGCGGGCCGCGCTCCTCGCCGCGACGCGTGAGGTGTCCGAGTCCGCGTCGGCGTGGGACTGGATGCGGCCTATGCCATGGTCGCGACCGTTTTGGAGACTGGCCCGGATCGCCATGGACAAGCTCGGACTGGAACTTCGCGACATCGCGTGGTCCAACCTGGCTAAGGTCGCCCCTGCCACTGGCGGCAATCCCGACCGCCACCTCCTCGGCGCACAGCACGATCTGGGCGGTCAGTTGCTCAAGCGGGAGATCGACGAGCTGAACCCGGCGCTTGTTCTCGTAATCTCCCGTCGCGGCTACCTCGAACCGTTTCTCGCCAGCGCCCAATTGGCACCGCTATGGTCGAGCGATGGAGCTCGGCAGTTCGATGGAACTCTCGACGGACGGAGGTGGATTGTTGTCAAACACCCGGGAACGTTCGCCTCAAGTTTCAACGCCTCCAAGGCAGCAGTTCTCGAGGCTTTCGGCGTGCCGAGACCTGCGTAGGCTGACAATCCGACCCCGGCTCCGCGAGTCGGCCTCCTCGTGACAGCAGGAGCGGCTGCGTCCGGGCGGACATGTCGTCCGAGCTTCACCGCTGAAACCGGCCAGGGATTTGACCGAGTATCGTGAGTTCCATGGACATGCTCGGCACGGCGCCCGGGCGCAGCGTCAGGGAACGGAAGAGGCCCTCAATGCCAAAGCAACTACCGCGTATCGAGCGCGGGGATTTCGTCGCCAAGGGCGATCCGGTCACGAAGGACGTGACCGTGAACATCAAGGGCAAGCCTGCGTTCGTCATGGAGCAGCGCGCGTTCCACGACGTGGAGATGACTCTCCACGGCGCCTGCCGCGAGTGTTTCTGGACCGACATGCAGCGGTCGGCACTGGGAGAGTGAAGGAACAACCGGTGATGGACACCAGCGAACTGTGGGTCGGGGACCATACGGACCCGCGCCTAACCGTCACGGATCCGAATAGCGGGGCCACCCTCACCTTCGTCGCCGATGGCACCACCATGACGATCACGGAGGGCACCGTCACATGGCGGCTGCCCTATGGCAACCTCCAGCGGTTCATCGAAGGGATCGTCCTGATCCGCCGCGTCACGGGAGGAGGCGGGATCGGGAACCAGCCGTGGTGACGTGCGACGGCCGGTGCAGGTGCGACCCCGCGGACGCCCAGCGATCTTGGCGTTGTCCGCAGGGAGCGACTGGTCTAGGGGACGACGCAATCCGTCAAGGAGTAGCAGATCGCATCTAACTCATCCTTGAGACCGGCGATGCCATCACCAAGCGCACCCCCGGGGAGGGCATTGATTTCGTCTTCGATCCTAGCGACTGAGGAACTCAGCTCGTTGAGTTGCGCCTTGGGATCATTCTGCGACATACCGCTCACGGTCGTCTGGATGTCGTACACGTTTGCGCTCAAGTTGAAGACGTCGGTCTGAAGATCTCGGAGTTGGGTGTAGATCGGCGCTATGTCATCAGGAGTTACCTGGGACCCTGGGCTGGCGAGGCGTGCCAATACCACGATCTGAACCACTAGCACGGTGACCATCAAGCCGACTACGACGCTGTGGTCGCTGATCCGTCGACCTTCGAACATAGGTGGTCCTCCTTCGTGCCACAAGGATCGCCAGTCCCTCGGACCGACTCGATTTCGAGTATGGAGGTGTCACTTCTCTGATGCGCACCCATCCGATGGGCATTGACTCCGGTCCTGCAACGGGAAGTGCCTGCGTGGTCCTCCCGCGCTCGCCAGGAGGCCTTCATTCAGGAAGCTTCGGCCCGCCTTGTCTGATCGCCCGGGCGTTGTAGGCGCGCCTGTCCGTGCGGCCACGGTCCACGACGGGCCGACGCTCTCCCTCGATTTCCCGGATCCGGCTGTTGCCGAACCGCTGCGACGGAAGCGGTGCAGACCCTTCGCGGAAGCCAGCCCCCACATCCTCACTCTCATCACGCACGCCGCGGGCCCACATCGTGGCTTGGCTCATCGCGAGTTTTGCCCCCAGTTCGGCGAGCCGCCAGAGCGTCTTCTCGGGCACCTTCGCGCCGCTCTTGTCCGCCTCTTCAATCTGCTTGCGTAGGGCGTCGAGGGCGTAGATGCCCAATTGCAGCCCAGCCGCGTAGTAGTCGATGAACATTCGCGGGCGGACCGCGGGAAGGATGGTGAGCCGGTTGTCGGCGCCAGTTCCCATCTTGCCGGCCTCATGTGTGTCGTCGGCCGTTCTTGCGATGTGCACGACATGGCGCGTGAAGTGCCAGCGGGCTGCGCTTGGACTGACCTGTGGATATCCATGGATTGCGCACCAGTCTTTGCAGACGGCAATGCCGCCCCACTCGCGAATGTGGGCGGGCATCGCCCCAGTTGGGACCTTCCAGTCTGCTATGAGGGCGGGGGCCCATTGCGCCGGGTCAGCGAGGACTGCATTCAGCTCCGCGAGGTCGGCGGCCGTCAAGGACGTGCAGACCGTGCAACGACGCAGGGGTCTATTGGGCACCTGGCCACCAACACCCGACTCTCCGTCGACGAGCGCGCGCGCACAACTCTGAGTGCTCTGTAGCTTGTCGGGAGCCGTTCCTGTTCTGGCACCTCGCCGACTGATCGCGATTATCACCGCGCTTCCGGCCCGACTGGTGCGATAGCCGGTTCGATCCGGCTGACCGGCCTCGATTCCACGCGGTCTGTCGACGCGCTTGACGGTTCTGCTCCGAAGCTCAGCGGGTTCACTTCGTACTCCTTCGACGGCCGACCAGATGATCGAGGCTCAGCATGTTCAACCAGCCGAACCCAGCCAAAGTCGGCGAGGAGCGCCAACGCTGCTCCGACCAAGGCTGCCTTCGGGAACCGAGATTCGAGCGCGCGGTGGCAATCCCTCTGACTGAACCTAAGTAGCTTGTTGTCGATGATCCAGCGGAGGATTGTGCGGGCGTCCTCCAGTCCCGAATCAGCCGCCATTCGAGAGAAGGCAGCTTGTGCGTGAGCGATGAGATAGTCGCCGATCGTGATTGCCGCAATCACCGTCGTGTCCGCGATCGGGGCGGTCCAACCCGAGTCAAACGTCTCAGCTAGATGCAGTAGGCCCGCCATCCGTATGACGGCACCGTCCAGTTTGGAGGACCACCCTTGGATATGGCCGAGATCAGAACTTGGCCGGCGGCGCGGCTCGATTTCACCGCGCCAATCGGTGAACACTCTCAAAGCCTCCCCAGTCAGGTGCAGGGAGGCAGTTGCGTCGCCGTAGTCGAACGTGGCCGCAATGGCCCTCACTGACGCATCGTAGTGCGCGCGGATTGCCTGGGGCACAGGGGGATACGTGGTCTTTCGGAATCCGACCGTGCCAATTGGGATCGAATAGAGGAAGCGGTCGAGGAGCCCACGGCCGCCAAACTCGGCCAAGCGAGCAATCTTTCCGAGGACGTAGGGCTGGACAGCCAGGCCGACGGTAAGCGCCGGCCTGTCAACAAACTCTGGAGGACGGCCGCGACGGTCCACGCGGATCGGGTCGCCAGCATGGCCCTGGAGGTATACGTCCAAGTTGGGGAGGCCAGACGAATAGCGCCCGGCCATGATGTCGAAGATCCCTCCTCGGCCGACAAGACCGCGATCCTCCCCCTGTTTTCGAAGAGGAGCGTGACGAGCTGCTCGGGAGTCACGTCTGCGGTGAATAGGCGAGGCGCCGCCGGAACCTCGAGCCGATCCAGATAGATGGCCGCGCCACGGGCCTCCTCCTCGCTGGCGAGCCTCTGCGTTCGATCAGCTGCTCCGGCCGCCGCCTTCTCGGCTCGGTCGAGGGCTAGCTTCGCGATCCGGTAGCTGCTCGCCTTCTCGGCAATGCCTGGGCCGGCCTCTTCCGCACGAGTCTTCTCATGCGCAACGATCGGAGCCATGACATCGCGGTGGACAGCGCTCTTGCGCGATCCCGGCTCCATTGCCACCACGACAAAGAGATTCAGGCCCTCGGTCCATCCAGGTTCCGGCTCAACTTGGACGCGACCCGCCGTAACGGCCGCTAGTGCGGCCAGCGCAAACATGGCGGCCATGTCAGTAGGCGTCTGCGTCGCCTCAGCCTCAGCCTCAACAAAGGCGCGGAGCCATCCGGGGAGGCAGTGAGTCGGAAAGGCAGGAAGGCTGAACTGACGGTCGAGCGGGACTGGTTTCTCCCAATCGGTCGAGCCGGCGCCTCCCGGCCCTGCGGGGTACCTGCCAACGCTAAAGGCGATGGCCCGCACCTCAGCCGCCGGCAGAGGTGGTCGGCATCTGGCGACGTTCTCAGCCACAATGGCCGCCAGAATCGCTTCCGTTGCCATTCCCCGCCGCCGCATTGTGCCGGCCAACGAAGTCAACGTCGCGTTCCGCCGGCCCGATTCGATCACCACAGCCGGTTCGGTAGAATGCGCCGCCCCAGGCGGGTGCGCGGCCAGTCCCGCGATCCACTCCGGCGCCTCGGCCATGACGAACGGGGCATCCTCGTCCCACCTGTAGGCTCGCCCACTCGGGTGGCGACTCGGTGGAACTACGACGTACGACCCGGGGCCACGTAGATCAACGTGGTCGAAAATGGCGACTCTTGGCCTGATCGGCGTTTGGGTCGTGTAGTAGAGATGCCGGCCGCGGCCAGTCAGGACGGTCGCCGTATCAGGTAGCTGGTACCCAGCCTCTGCCATGGACCCTATTGCGCCGTCGTCATCGATGTCAACGACAACGTTCCCGTCTGGGACTGCCGCGCCGATATTGGCACTGGGCCACTGGCGCCAACGTTCCCGGATTGTCCCGGGATCCGCACTTGCCGAATTCAGCCCGTTCATTGTGCGCGGGTGTTTGCCCGGGGAGCTGCAGTCAGGCTTGCGACAACTGCAGTGACCGTCGGCGTCTGGATCATGGAGGGGGATAACCCGCCATCCGTCCCGTGCCCATGAAAGGGCGGCCTCAAGCATCGCCGAGTCGGTCTGGCGGGAAGGTGCGGATTGGTCGGCGATCATTGTTCAGAGACCGGTTCGATCGTGACTTGGATCGTCTTCCGCGCCCGGTAGCCGGACTCCAACCGGGCCAATGAGCGCGAACTTCTCACCGGTCTCAGCGACGACAAGCGATGCAGGGACGCTACATCCGTCGGCAAGCACCAGCTGGTGGGGCCCAAGGCACCGAAAGACGATGCCCGGATTTGGCTCGGATGATCCGTCGGCATCATCTGGGCCATTCGTGAAAGACAGCATTTGAGTTCTCCAGGGTTGAAGCCGCTTGATCTTTACGAAGGGTTCGAGGCGGCGACCTACGACACAGCGGACTCGGCCGCCTGCTCGGCGAGCCAGCGCACCAGACTCGCCCGATCGATCCGGATGCTGCCCACGATGCGAACCACGCCCGGTAGCCGGCCCTCCGCAATGAGCGCGTAGACCTTTGCCCGACTGCACTGGAGCGTGTCTGCGACTTGTTGTGGTGTCAGCAGCGCCGTGGGGACGCTGGCTCGATCTTCCGCAACTGCGTTCGTCACTGGTCGTCTCCTTCTTGATTGATCCGGGATTCTGGACGATCCCGCACGACCAAGGTAGACTAGCGAGCAGTTGACATATATAACCGTGGAAGCGAGGACATGGGATCCAGCGTTCTCCAGGTCGCGATCGGTGCCGAAGCCTGGCCCGTCGCAGAGCGATATCGGCTTGAGAGGTCAGAACCCGACGCTGTCGGACGCTCCGACCTTCGGATCGTCGTTGATGGCGACCCGGTTAGATCGTGGGTTCCCTCCGATGAAAGCAACCTCTTCGAGATCATCGAACCGCTCGCCGACACAGACGACGCTGGGATCGCTTCGTGGGTTGAGCAGCGCGGCCTTCTCGGGGTCAACCGAAGAAGCCTCCTCGATGGAGAGTCAATTCGCGAGATCCGCGACGCGACCCACCATCTCCTCGACTGTCGGCGCCTGTTTGAAGCTGTACGAGCCGGAAGCCCGCCGAACAGACTCCTGAACCTAGCCTTGAAGGTTCGCCTTCAGTCAACCGGGATCCCCGCCCTGGTCCGAGCGGAGCACATCGCTGTCAGCTCCGGTCTCGCTCTGAACCAGCTAGACGAACCGGATCGGAAGGGCGTCAGCGCTGAATTGATGGCACTTGAGGCGCTAGGAGCCGGACTGCTCCAGCGGATGCGCGATGTCGCCTGGATAGCGCCGCGCGTGCGATCGACTCAGCGCTCGGTGCAACTCGAACTGTCCCTGATTGGCACTGGCCCGCTGGGCGCGGCCTATGTTCAGCTGTCCCAAGCTGTGACTAGCCTCGTGCTCAACCGCAAGCTCAACTCGATAGAGCGTGTTGTTTGGCGGTCACCCCGCCCCTGCGAGAAGTGCCGGACTGAGTTCTTCCCGCAACGCGTCGAGCAGCGCTGGTGTAGTGCGCGCTGTCGCTCAGCCGGAAACAAATCGAAGCAGAGAAAGGTTGGTCGGTGATGGCTCGTCGCACGACCGCAGGGGCTGGCGGAATGGTTCGCCAGCACCCAGCGAGGAGTCTTTGGGAAGCGCGATACGTTGGCGCGGACGGTCGCCGGCACTCTCTGTACGCCAAGACGCGCAAGCAGGCTCAGGAGCGCCTGCGCGGCGCCCTGATAGATGCAGACCACGGTATCCGCCCGATCGGCCAACGCCTAACGGTGGCTGCCTACTTGACGGAATGGGTTGAGACGTCCGTGACTGCACGTTGCCGTCCGCGCACTGTCGCGTCATACCGCGAAACCGCAGCCCGATACATAGTCCCCGCGATCGGCACGCGAGCCTTGGCTAGCCTCCAACCGGAGGACGTTCAACGGATGCTGAGCCACCTGACGGCCCGGGGCGACCTATCGCCAACGACCGTCCGGTATGCCTACGTGGTTCTCCGAATCGCTCTCGGGCGTGCATTGAAAACCGGAAGGGTTTCTCGGAATGTATGCACCCTGGTCGACCCACCGGCCAAGACGAAGACAGAGGTCAAGACCCTGACCGCAAGCGAGGTCCGGGAATTCTTGGCGTCGATTGCACATGATCCGCTGTATCCGCTCTTTCTCACCGCGATTGCGACTGGCCTACGCCAGGGGGAACTCCTCGCGCTGAGCTGGGCCGATGTCGACACAAAGCGCGGGACGCTCACCGTGCGCCACACCCTCCAGCAAGGCACGAAGACGCTTGCGGAACCGAAGACAGAACGAGCCAAGCGAACCCTGCCGCTCCCAGCACAGGTGCGCGAAGTCCTGGCGGCACATCGCACGCGCGGCGGCATCGATCGGCTCGATGGTTTCGTGTTCGAGACGTCGATTCGAACGCCCCTTGATAGTCGGCGGGTAACGAGAGACTTCCAAGCCAAGCTTGAACGAGCCGGCCTGAGGCGCCAGCGCTTCCACGATCTGAGACACGCCTACACCGTCTTGATGCTCGAAGCCGGCGAGGAGTTGAGCGTCGTCTCACGAACGCTGGGTCACGCCAACCTTTCCACGACCGCGGACATCTACGGGGGCCTGTCCCTCGCGATGGGTATGAAGGCCGCTGATCGGATGGACGGGATTCTGGCGGACCGCCGAGCTGGATAACCCACGGGCCAAGGCTCCCGGACTCGAGTTGTGTCCATATTGTCGTCAATGTCGCTGGCATTCCTCCGCCAACTGGTGGCGCGCGCTTTGCCTCGGGTACGACAGCCTCCTACGATCCATAAGCTCGCTGCAGACACCCTCGGGGGTGGATCGTCGCCTCATCCGCGACGCAAATGAGGCAATGCTAGGGCGTCGGCTTCACCGAGCGGTGTACCACTGGTCGTACCACCTAGCCGTTAGATTCGGGTGGTACAACCCAGACCAATAACAAGTGATTGGAATTCCCGTAACCTGGGTCGGGAGCGCCGCCAACGAACTTCGGATCAGAGGGTCGGGGGTTCGAATCCCTCCGGGCGCGCTTCATGCGCGGGCCGGCTCACGCATGGCCCAAGTCGGGGCCCATTGTGCGGTCCATGGCCTCGGCGCGTGCCCGCAGACGGTACGGGCGCCTCAGTTTCGTGGGACGTGTGCGTTCACTCATTGACGCGGCAGTCTGAACGTGGGAGCCTCGCGATCACGCAACACCTCTGACCGACGAAATCAGGAGGTCCTGTGATCGCTAAGTCCCCTGCTCGCCTCGTAGTGGTCCTGCCGCATGGGCCTGACGACCCGATGGTCCCCGGTCTGACCGCGACGACGAGGCTCACCGGTGCCGATACGGGCTCGATCTCGATCGTGGAACACGTCTTCGCGCCGGGCGTGCTGGTGCCACCGCACCGCCACACGCGCGAGGACGAGATCTCCTACGTCGTCGAGGGGGAGATCGGCTTTCGCTCAGATGGACGGGAGGTGTCGCTCAAGGCCGGAGGCTACATCGTGAAGCCGCGTGGCGAGCTCCACGCCATGTGGAACGCCGGCGATGTGCCAGCACGGATGATCGAGATCATCACGCCGGCTGGCTTCGAGGCCTACTTCATCGAGTTGGCGGCGGCCGTCGCGGCGGCCGGGAACCGTGTCGACCCCGAAACGACCGCGCCGATCGCGGAGCGGTACGGGCTCTCGTTCGACCGCGCAGACGTGCCGGACCTGATCGCTCGTCACGGCCTGGGGCTGCGGTGAACGTGATGAGATCTCGAAATCACGAAGGTTGGCAGGCGCCAGCGGATCAGCGGTGTCGCTGCTGCTCAACGCGTACGGTGGCGGTGGCAAAGCTCGTGCCTTAGGAGGGCCCATGGATCAGATCGGTTAGGCGAGGAACCGATGTGTGCGTTCGTCATCCGGGCGCAGCTCGTCGAGGGTATGCAGAAAGGACTCGAGCGCCGGCGTGAGCGCGCCCGCGTCGCGCCGACGGGCCACGACGATCTCGCGCCGCACCGGCAACATGTCGGTCACGCGAACCGGGAAGAGGCGCGCGCTGCTGATCTCTGCCTGGACACTCGTCAACGGCAGCATGGCGATCCCGAGGCGCTGCTCCGTCATCCGCTTCGCGGCATCGATGTTGTCCACCTCAAGGTACCCGCGGGGAGAGATGCCGGCCTGGCGGAAGATCGCGCTCGTGAGCTCGTGGTACGAGCTGGTACGGTCGAACAGGATGAGGTGCTCGGTGGCCATCTGCCCCATGCGGATCCGCCCGGCCGACGCAAATGGGTGACCACGATGGACCACCAGCACGAGTTCATCGGAGTAAAGATGGCTACTCGTCACCTCGGGATGCTCGATCGGCCGCATGAGGCCGATCTGGACGTCCTCGCGGACGACCATCTCCAGGATCTCCTCGGAGTGGCCGCTGCGCACCGAGAGCTGTACGCCCGGGTGGAGCTCCTGGAAGCGGTGGAGCATGGCCGGCAGGACATATGTGCTGACCGCCGGCGCGGCCCCGATCGTGAGGCGGCCGCCCGTGCCGCTGACGACATCCCGCACTGCATCGCCACCGCGCCGCAGGGCGCTCAGGGCGCGCTCCGCATGCGGCAGCAGGGCACGGCCAGCCTCGGTCAGGCGGCTGCCATGCCGTCCCCGCGCAAACAGGGTCGCGCCGACCTCTTGCTCAAGGCCCTGGATCCGGGCGGTGATCGCGGGCTGGCTCACGAGCAAGGCCTCGGCCGCCGCAGAGATGGACCCCAGGCGCGCGACATCGACGAATGCCTGGATGCGGCCCAGGTCCATCGACGGAGCGGGTGTATCAGTCATTTTGATCGCACTCATCCAACGAATCGTCTTTACTGATGATACGGCGCCTGTCATGCTACAGCCATGGTTCCCCATATCCAGCACCCCCCGACACGACGCCAGGTGTCGCGGCTCGGGCGGTCCGACGACGCTGATCGTGCCGCAGTTCTGCGTCGATGGCTGCCTTGGCGGCCGACCATGCAGCGTCACAGAGACGTGCTCAGCGTCGCCGATCTCGCGGACTGCACCTGCCCGGATCTCTGCAACCGCGACCACCCGAACGAGTAGACAGAGTCCGTCATGGCCGTCACCGAGCCGGGCCCATCGCGCGCGGAGATCGCCGACACCGGTGCGTCCGAGGAGATCGCCGCGCGGCGTTGGTTCGAGCAGGAGCGCTTCGCCGGCCTGACCCGGCTCTACTCTGCGCGCCAGGTCGCGGAGCAACGCGGCAGGATCGAGGTCGACTACCCGGTAGCACGCGGCGCCGCCGCACAGATGTACGCGCGCCTGCGCGAGCTCTTCGCGAGACGAGAGTCGATCACCACGTTCGGACCGTACTCGCCGGGGCAGGCGGTGGCGATGAAACGCGCCGGTATCGAAGCGATCTATCTCGGCGGATGGGCGACCTCCGCCAAGGGATCGTCGACCGAGGATCCAGGCCCGGACCTTGCCAGCTACCCGCTCTCCCAGGTGCCCGATGAGGCGGCCGGGGTCATCCGCGGGTTGCTGACCGCCGATCGCAACCAGCATTTCGCACGCTCCCGGATGACGCCGGAGGAGCGCCGGACCACACCCGAGATCGACTTCAGCCCGATGATCATCGCCGACGCCGACACCGGGCACGGCGGGGATGCCCATGTTCGCAACCTGATCCGCCGGTTCGTGGAGGTCGGCGTGCCCGGCTACCACATCGAGGACCAGAAGGCCGGCGCCAAGAAGTGCGGCCACCAGGGCGGCAAGGTCCTCGTCCCGAGCAACGAGCAGATCAAGCGGCTCAACGCCGCACGCTTCCAGCTGGACCTCATGGGCGTGCCCGGGATCGTCGTGGCGCGAACCGACGCCGAGGCGGCCAACCTGTTGGATGGCTGCGAGGATGAGCGCGACCAGCCGTTCATCCTGGGTGTGACCAACCCGGACGTGCCCCCATACCGCGTCGGCTTCCTCGCGGTGCTGCGCCGCCTCCGTGACGCCGGCCTCTCCGAGGTCAACGGCCATCTCCTCTATGCCATACCCGCCGAGGAAGAGGCCACAGCCGACGCATGGCTTGAGCGCTCGGGCGTCGCGCGGGCCATCGACGAGGCCGCGCGGGGGCATCTTGACCGCGTCGGAGCGATCGCCGACGACACCCTGGATAGCGCCGCCGACGCGTTCCTTGAAGCGTGGGAGGCAGACGCTCGCCTCGAGACGCTGGCCGACGCGGTCGGCGATGTGATGGGGTTCCGCGCCGACGAAGGCGTGGACCTGGAGATGACCGTCGACGAGTGGCGGACCTACTCCGCCGGCGCCCCATGGGCAACCATCCGTGAGGCGGCCCGACGGATGGGGCTGCGCGTGGACTGGGACCCGGAGCGGGCGAAGACGCCGGAGGGCTACTACCAGGTGCGCGGCGGCATCCCCTATGCCATCGCCAAGTCCTTGGCCGCGGCGCCCCACGCGGACCTGCTCTGGATGGAGACGAAGACCGCGAACGTGGACGATGCGCGCGAGTTCGCCGAGGCGATCCACGCGGTCCATCCGGACAAGATGCTCGCGTACAACCTGTCGCCATCATTCAACTGGGACACGACCGGGATGAGCGAGGACGAGATGCGCCGCTTCCCGGAGGATCTCGGGCGGCTGGGATACGTCTTCAACTTCATCACGTACGGCGGGCACCAGATCGACGGGCTGGCGGCCGAGGAGTTCACCACGGCCCTGCGCGACGACGGGATGCTTGCCCTGGCCCGGCTCCAGCGAAAGCTGCGCCTTCTCGAATCGCCGTACCGGACGCCGCAGACGCTGGTCGGCGGACCGCGCGCCGACGCCGCCTTGCAGGCATCCTCCGGACTGACCGCCACGACCAAGGCGATGGGCGCAGGCTCCACTCAGGTCCAGCACCTCGTCCAGACCGAGGTTCCGCCTCGGGTGCTCGCGGCGTGGCTTGAACGCTGGTCGCAGCACAACGCCATCTCCCGAGGTCTGCAGGTCTCGTTGCGTCCGCACACCGCCGGTTCGGAAGTGCTGGAACTGGAAGTGACCGATTCAGGCGGCGAACGACTCGCCAACGTCATCTTCGCGACCATCCAGGATCGTCGCGGCCGCACGATCCTGTCGGTCCGGGACCAGAATACGTTCGACCCGTCCCTGCGGCGACGGCGTCTGATGACGCTTCTCCACCTCTTCCTGGTCCACCGCTACCGGGCCGCATCGGTGCACTTCCTGACCCCGACCGACGACAACCGCCGCCAGTGCGATCGGATGCGCGCGATCGGCATCTTCGGCACGGTGAACGACGAGGTGGGCGAAATCATCGTGGCCGATGTCGACGAGTCGCTCGTTCGGCGGCTGGCAGCCGCCGACAGCAGCGAACGTGAGCAGCTCATCAGCGGCGGCGGTCGAGGCCCGGTGCGGCAGCCCGCCTAGTACTTCCCTGGCCGCTGGCCGCGTCAACGACGAGATCGAACTACTGTTCTAGACGGTTGTTGTTTCTCCGCGCCCGACGCCCTCCGGGCGTGCCACGACTCCTCACGACTCTTGGCAGAACTCAGGGAAGTGGTGCAGGACCGGCCCGGTTCTGGTGCGGAGGGCGCGGTCAGTGCCGTGCCGGCCCGCCGCCAGAACATCACGAGCATCGGCCGCTCCGCCCACATCGAAGAGAGGTGGACCCGGGAGCCAGTGTGGTCCTGCAGCACTGCGTCCGGTGCGGCGTCCCCTGCCTGCGGCGGGAGCGACATCCACCTGAGACGGGTTGGCCCCGACGACCACCCGGCCTTCCATCGTTCCTCGGCGGCTCCGACTAGCTGCTCGACGCGATCGACCATTCGTCCCTCCAGAGGGCGCACGGCGCCGGACTCGTCGGCGACCTGGTGCAGTACGAGGACATGTACGGCTCTGCTATGTCAGCGGCCCCGAGGGCATCATCGTCGCGCTGGCCGAGCAGATCGGCGGCGAGCCCGCACGCCGAACGCTGGTCGAGTGCGTCGCGCTGGCCACGCAGCTCCTTCAGGCGCCCAGATAGGTGTAGTCGTTCAGTGCGCCCGCGGCGTGTTCGAGAGCGAGTTCGCGGATCTGCCGATCGACCCTTGCGAGATCGATGGCGACCGGTCGCTGGGTTGACCCGATCGCAGCCACGACCGACGCGATCGTGGCGTCGCCCCGGCGAGCTGGGCGAGCAGCGGCCGCAGACCGTGCCGATACGCCACCGGTGAGAGGCGCAGGCCAACGTTGAGCGCCTCGAGCGTCCCCTCCATGGCTCGGACGGCCGAGGCGACCATGCTCCGGGTCGACCGCGGGACGAGGTCCTGGGCGTTGCGCGTGAGATGGACCCGGCAGCGCTGCCAGCCCGACCCGAGGAGCTGCTCGCCGATGGCCTTGACCAACCCCGGATGGTCGTCGCTGATGACGAGCCGGACGCCATGCAGGCCGCGCTCGACGAGCGAACGCACGAAGGCCGGCCAGGCGCTGCCCTCGTCGTTGCCGGCGCTGAGCTCGAGACCGAGCACCCGGCGCTCGCCGGTCATCGCCACGCCGGTGGCGACCAGACAGGCCATCGACACCACCCGCCCGGCCTCGCGGACCTTGACGTACGCGGCGTCGCGCCACAGGTAGGGATAGGCCTCGCCGGTCAGCGACCGGGCGCGGAAGGCCTCGATCTCGGCATCGAGCGCGGCGCACATCCGGGAGACCTGGCTCTTGCTGATGCCCTCGATCCCGTGGGCCCGCACGAGGTCGTCGACCCGGCGCGTGCTGACGCCGCCGACGTACGCCTCCTGGACGACTGCCAGGAGCGCTCGCTCCGCCCGTCGCCTCGGCTCCAGCAGCGATGGGAAGTACGACCCATCGCGGACGCGCGGAATGTCGAGCTCGATCGTCCCCACCCGGGTGTCCCAGCTGCGCTCGCGATAGTCGTTGCGATGGGTCAGCGGCGATCGGGGTCACGCTCCCCGTGGGGCACCCCGGTCAGTGGACGATCATCCGATGTGCGGGAGTCGACGTCTGGCGAGAGCTCGCCTGTTGGGGCGGGAGCGATCGCTTTGCCCAAGTCGAGTCGATCCTCATGGGGGCAGCGCTCCCCGTCAGCCTCCTCAAAATCCCAGGCGAAACGGAGCACCTCGCCTTCGAGAGAGGGCAGCGGGCTGTCGAGCTGCAACTCGAGCGGGCGAGCACGATCGGCGCGCGTTCGCAGTTTCGGCACTGGCTAGCGCTTTCATTGCCCGCGGGTCGCGGGTAGCTGCGGCGTGTCGGGTCTCAGCCAGGTCAGGGAACGAGCGAAGGCCAACCCGTCCGGTTCGGTGAGGCTGTATCGGCTTGACATGCGGCCCGCAGACGCGTATATACCGTCTATCGCTATATCGATAGTCGTAGGAGTCGCGGCCGATGGAACCGAAGCCCCCCGAGTTCGGCCGGTTCGCCGAACCTTCGCTGCTCATCCTGACCAGCTTGAGCGACGGGCCGAAGCACGGCTACGCGATCATGCAGGACGTTGAGCAAGGGACAGGCCGGCCGATGGGCGCCGGGACCTTGTATGCGGCCCTGGTTCGTCTCGAGGAGCAGGGCCTGGTAGAACCACTGACACCTGTGGACCGACGCCGGCCGTATCGCCTGACGGCGATCGGGGCGTCCAACCTCGCCGAGCAACTGCGCGGCCTGTCGGACTTCGCCCAGCAGGGTCTTCGACAGCTGGGCGAGACCCAGCCATGAGATCGCTCCTGATCCGCTGCTATCCAGCCCGTTGGCGGGCCCGCTACGGCGACGAGTTCGAGGCCATCCTCGTAGAGCGCCCACTTGGGCCGTTCGACCTCGCGGACATCCTTCTCGGCGCCCTCGATGCCCAGCTCCGGCTGCGCGGACGCGGAGCCACCACCGAACATGAAGGAGGATTCACCATGACACTCCGCATCGGCGGGTTCGCCGCCATCCTGGGTGCTGCGCTCGTGTCGCTCGCCCTGCTCCTTGGCTCCGGTGCCCTCGTGAGAATCGACCGCGTCGTCCCGTCGCTCCTGATCCTCACCGGGTCGCTGGCGTTACTCGTGGCCCTCGCCGGTATGAGCGCCTTTCAGGCACGGGCCCACCCGCGCTTGTCCTGGGCCGCCATGTGGTTGCTTGTGATCGCAACGGTGTCGTCGACCGTCGGGATCTTCGTAGGACTCGCTGACTCTTCCCTCGAAGGAGGCTTTGTCCCGCTGATGCTTGGGCTCCTCGCCGCCGTCATCGGGTCGGTCCTCTATGGGATCGTCACCTACCGGGCCCTATCGACAGGAGCCGCGCTACTGCTCGTCGCCGCCGGGGTCCTCTTGTTCGTCGGTCTCTCCGTTTCGTCGACCGATTACCAGCAAGGGGGGAGTCGCGGGATCGTCGCGTTCTACCCCGGCATCATCTGCTTCGCCGCGGGCTGGTTCGTTCTCGGCGTCCAGGCGATCCGTCTGGACCGACCGGCGACCGCATGACACTGCCCCGCGCCGTCGCGATCGTCGTCGGCATCGGCTTCATCGCGGTAGGGGTGTGGGCGATGGTCGATCCCCGTTCCTTCTTCGAGGCGCTTGCCACGTTTGAGCCGTACAACCAACATTTCTTGCAGGATGTCGGTGCGTTCCAGATCGGGCTTGGAGTGGTGCTCCTTCTCGCAGGCGTGCCCCTTCGCGCCGACGGGCTGACTGTTGCGCTCGTCGGGGTTGGCGTGGGGGCGGCTCTCCACACCGTGTCCCATGTCGTCGGCCGTGACCTCGGCGGAACTCCGGCGAGGGACATCCCGCTCTTTGCCGCGACGGCGGTCCTTCTTCTGGCAGCAGGTGGGTTCCACTGGAGACGCGTGGGCGTCTCGGCCCGCTGAGATCAGCCTCCCCAAGGCTGAGCGATCCAAGGTCGGGATCATTAAGCGGATCCTGGACTGGAAGTCGAGCAAGGCGAGCACGTCAATGGTCATCGCTGGTCCAACCCCGGTAGCCCACTAGCATCGGAATAACCGAACGAAGTCGTGGGCGGTGACCAGAAAGCGGACGTGGCCATGACACCGGACCGACTTCGGTCCTTCATGCCACACACCGACATGCGGCGTCCAAGCCACTGAAGCTGAAGGGCCGAAATGACAGACACGATGGTGTCCGCAGGGATACGAGCTGCGGCCACGGTGAGCGAGCAGACCCTGTTCTCACCGATCGGCCAGGTGCTGCGCGACATCGCCAGGGGCGGCATCTCGGGCGCGATCGTCGGGATCGTGGTCGGTGGCCTCGGCGCCCGGGTCGTTATGCGAATCGTGGCGATCCTCCACCCAGATGCCGTTGGTGCGCTGACGGAGAACGGGAACCGGATCGGCGACATAACGGTCGGCGGGACACTCTTCCTGGTTCTCTTCGGGCTGATCTCGTGCGCCCTCGCCGGGGCGCTCTGGGTCATCGTCAGCCCCTGGATCCCGGGGCGTACTGAGGTCCGGGCGTTGCTGACGGCAGGTATTGCGATCGCGATCGGAACGCCATTGCTCATCATCGGCAGGAACCCTGACTTCGTGATCCTGGATCACGACCCGAGGGTGGTGGCTCTACTCGTCGCGCTCGTGGGCTTGATCGGTCTGTCCATAGCGCTGCTTGACAGCTGGCTGGACCGACGGCTCCCCCACGCTTTCACGGGTCGGAAGGGCCCGGCTGTGTTCTATGGGACCATCACGCTGATGGGGGTGGTGCTGGTCCTCCCAGTCGTGCTGCTCGTGTTCCTCACCTCGGACGAGTATCAGTTGCCGCTCCGGGCAGGCTATGCGCTGCTCGTGGTGGGCCTGTGCACCGCCACCTGGTGGGGGCTGCGCGTCCGGGGGCGAGTGACTGCGCCGCGGGGTCTGGTGATCACGGCTCGTGGAGCCCTTCTGGTCGCCATCATGCTGGGCGTGATGACGTCACTCCCCCATATCTCCCGCGCGCTTGGGGCGCCGTCCTGATCTGCTGACCCGGCTCAAGGCTCGGGACAACGAGCCACCCGGCCGCTCTTCCGACATAGATAAGCTGCTCGGTCGTCATGCCGGACCGCGCTCGCAGATCGGCGAGGTGGCGCTTCGCGGTGCTCGGCCGAATGCCCACGAGCTCAGCGGCGTCCGGGACCGACCCACCGGCCGTGACGTAGGCGGCGAGGACGTCCAGCTGGCGCCGGGTTGCTGACTGCGAGAGTGCGCCGCGCAAGTACCCGTCTCTCATGCCTGACGCCTGGCCGCGGCGACCCATTCGTCGCGACCCTCGATCAACACCTCGTAGGTTGCTATCGCGTGTTCGAATCCCTCCGGGCGCGCCAGATCGGGGAGCGCCGGCCGTCCCCAGGCAGTCACGGTCCGGGCGGCAGCCACGGTTCCGCCGACGTCGCGCCGCGCTCGATCAGGTCGAACCCGTTCGTCGCAACGTCGATCCAGGGTCCGATCTCGCCATCGGGCCATTGGATCCGTACCTGCGCATTGCTCGCTGGTCCGAGCCCGAAGTGGATCCACGAGAGCTGGCCCCCACTGTGTCCGCCGCCAGCGGTCACCTCGCGCCGCAGGGTGAGATCGCCGACCTTGACCTCGATCCACGAACCGATGGCGTCACGGTTAGAACCGGGCTGAAGAAGCTTCAACGCGAGCCAATGTCCGAGGGGCCCGGGTGTCGCCGCGTCACCCGAGCCGACATTTCGCCACAGCCGAACCGGCTCGCGGAAATTCAGCGCGACCAGGTCGAGAAGCCCGTCGAGATTGAAGTCGGCGAGGGCGGCCCCCCGACTGCGAGCCATGTCGATGATCCCGGCGTCTTCGGCGCCCTCCACGAACGTCCCGTCTGCCTGCCCGACGAACAGGTTGCTCGGGTCCTTCTCCGCGTTCTCGGCGACCTTCTCGATGTTTCCTTTCGAGACGAACAGGTCGATGAACCCATCGTTGTTGACATCCTGGAATTCCGGATGCCACGCAGTCGAAGGCCGCGCATCGCCGCCGGTGAATGGTTGGAACGCCAGGACGCCGCGCTTCAGGGCGATATCGCGATACGTCGGCTGGCCCGGCCCGCTGGTCAGGGTCTGGAGTTTGTTGTCACCGATGCTGGTGAGGTACACCTCGGGGTAGCCGTCGCCGGTGACATCGTAGCTGGCGATGCCCATGCCGAAGATCTGCATCGAGACCCAGCCGTCAGCGGCGCCGTAGAGGCGCGGGGGCTCGCCGGCGGCGAATCGCCAGAGCTGGTCCTGCCCGTCCGAGTAGTAGTGACGATCGTTGGTGACCCGCAGGTCTCGGCGGCCGGATCGATCCCAGTCGCTGAACAGCATCGAGAGCGTGCAGAAGCCTGGCTCCAGCGGCACCGCCGGCGCGAACCTCATGCCGGTCGAGTCAGGTCGGACGAGCGAGCTCTGGTCACACTCGAGGCCGGACTCACCGTTGGCGTCGAGCTTGAGATAGTTCCCGAATGCCATGGTTGGGAGGCCTGGACCCTCCCATGTCGCGCTGAAGGCGGTGGTCTGGCCGGTTCCTCCGTCGAAGCCCCAGGCCTCGTTGGCTCGTTCAAAGCGGCAATCTCCGAGCCCGCGAAGGAGCACGTTCTCGCCGTTCCGCAGGAGCACCAGATCCGCGTTTCCGTCACCGTCGATGTCGAGCGGGTAGGCACCGTTGAGGCCCGAGACGTCGGTGACCGGGTCGCGCAACTGCGTGAAACGAAGCTCGCCGCCGACCGGGCTGTCATTTCGATACAGGGCGGCCGGCTCCCCTCCACCGGCGAGATAGATCTCGGGCTTGCCATCGCCATTGCAGTCGAAGACGGCGACGCCACCGCCGACGGCGAACGTACTGCTGCCGCCATAGGTCTGCGCCAAACCGGAGACCTCGGTCTCGTCGACGAAGTGCGCTGGGCCGAGCGCGGTCGTCGGTGTCTCGCGCGCGCGTTCCCATACGGAGAACCCGAAGACGGCGGCACCGATCACGGCAAGCAGCACGACCGCGAGGGCCAGGATTTGACGCGACGATCGAGGCCGGCGATGCGATCCGGGTCGGGACGTCGTCTGAATCTGACTCGCTCCGGTCATGCGCCCGGCGCAGTGCCGGCGAAGTATTGCTCTGCTCGGGCCCAGGCATCCTTGCCGCATTGCGATCCGATGATCCGG
This sequence comes from Candidatus Limnocylindrales bacterium, assembly GCA_038328755.1. Taxonomy (GTDB): domain Bacteria; phylum Chloroflexota; class Limnocylindria; order Limnocylindrales; family CSP1-4; genus UBA5189. The sequence continues at coordinate 28,666 of JBBQMH010000008.1, read as the reverse complement.
CCCATGAAGTCGTCGGCCTGGATGTGGATCCCGCCCCACAGTCTCGACTGGCCGGCCTGGTCCGAGGCGTCGTAGTAGGTCGCCCATTCGAGGCGGATGTCGACGCTGGGACCCTTCTCGAACTTGAGCGAGTTGGCCTCGATCGTGTAGCCGCTCACGCCACCGGGGAAGTACTCGCTGCCGGTGAAGGCGGTCAGGACCTCAGCGCCGGCTCGGCTGAAGGTGCTGTGTCCGGACACGTAGCTCGGGAACGACGGCGTCACGAACGTCGGCAACTGGTATGGGACCCAGTCACCGGCCAGAATCCAGCCCACACCGGCCACGTCGTTCTTCGGATCCGGCGGGTTCCCGTTCCACGAGCGGACTGCGATCTCGCCTTCGTGGCCTGCGAGTCCCGCGTGGTGCTGGCCGGCCGCTGTCGTCCCGGGAGTGATCACCTCGATCAGACCGGCGACGAGCGGCAAACCCTCGGGGTCGTACGAGGGCTTCGTCGGATCACTCGACTGGCCGAGGCCGCCCATGTACCGGATCATCGAGATCGGTCGGACCGAGTCGTAGTAGCCCTTGAGCCCCCAGGAAGCGATCGCGGCGTCGTGGACGGCACCGTTGAGGGTGACGTACAACTTGACGTCCCACTCGAGACGATCCACCGATGTGCCGGTGCCGCCGATACGCAGGTCCGGGGAAAGCTCGTCCGAGACCAGGTTGGCAAGCACGTTCCAGTGCCCTGGTGGTGTCTCCGACGACGGCCCATCGGCCCAGAACTCGGCCATGATCCGCCCGAAGTCGGCCTGGTTGACGAGGTCGGGCGGGTAGGGGCTACCGGTCGCCGGATTGATGGGATGGCCCTGCCCGTCGTTCGAACCGAGCGTGTTGGCTCCACGAACTCCCGGCGAGATGTCGATCATCACGTGGTCGGCGGGATCGAGGAAGCTGCTGTCGCGGATGAGCTCGACCGCCTGGTCCTTGAAGGCTTGGTCCGTGAGCGGATCTCCGAGACGCGGCGGCGGCCCTGGGTCGATCGGCGTGCCCGTCCCCGTATCGGTCGGCAGCGCGAAGCTGGTGACATGGCCCCAGTGCGGTCCGACGGCCTGCTGGACTCCGTTGGTCACGGGGATCCCGTTCTGGGAGATCATGTGGGCGATCTGGAGTGGCTGCCAGCGATTGGGATCGGTCATGGTCGTCCCCGTGTCGTCAACGGTGAGCGGCGGGTTGACCGGGGTGTAGTCCGTGGCAGCGTAGCCGCCGGTCTCGTTGGAGCCGTCGTCAAGTGTCTGGTCGATGATCGCCTGGGCGATCCGGTTTCCGAGCGCAGCGGGCGAGTCGCCGGTCGTGGTGGTGACCGTCAGCGGATAGCACAGCGCGTCCATGACATCGGCGAACTCGGACAGGGAGTCCGAGCCCCCCACGGCCTTGATGTAGCGCTCGTTCAGGAGCCGGTAGGCGGCATAGCTCATCGCCTCCCGGCGAGCGTCGTCCGGGTTCGAGGCGGTGTGCTTCTCGTTCATGAAGACGCCGGTCGCCGTGGGATCGTAGGCGGCCCAGGCATCCCACATCGCGGCCGACAGGTGGTACAGGTTGCGGGCGTGGACCGGCGGGTTCGGCAGTGCCCGCCGGACGGCATCCAGCAGCGCTTCATCCCAGCGGCGGGCGACGGACCATTCTGGGTGCTCCGCGGCGGGCGGGCATGAGGGTTGCTGGGCCCAAGGCCTCGTCACGCCGAGTCCGGCCGCGATCAGGGCCACCACGATGAGCCCGACGATCGGGGCGATTGCGGACCGGCGACGACGGGGCGGGGGTGCCGGCGGACCCGAGCCGTACGAATCGGCGCCGTCCGGCGTGCTCTCGGGATCGATCGCTGATGGCTCCGTCATCCTGGGTCGCGCGGGAGCATGGCGTGCAGAAACTCCTCCAGGCCAGCGCCGGAGCCGATCAAGCGCAGCGCTCGGGCAGCCGTCGTCTCAAGGCTCTGATCGTAGTCGTCGCCGTAGGTCGACGCCGCGATGCTGAGGTGGGACGCGATGGCTGCGCGGGCCGCGATCGGCTCACGATCCCGGATGGCCTCATAGGCGGCGCGGTGATAGGGCTCGCTCTTCCGCACGATTGCCGGATCGCCGGCGCTTCGCACCATCAACTCGACGGTCAGCGCCTGAATCGACGCGAACATCGTCTCGATCACTGGGTTGTGCGAGGCCGCGACGAGTGCGGTGTGAAACGCGAGGTCGTTGCGAACCCGATCGAGCGGGGTTGCGCTGGACTCCAGGCGCTCGACGGCGGCTTTGAGGACCGCCAGGTCGTCGTCGTCCGCGCGCGCTGCCGCCAGCGCCGAAGCCTCGGTTTCGAGCATCAGTCTGGTTTCGGACAACTGTCGAGCTGTCGTACCGCGGCGGCGGTATTCCAGGTCCAGGGGCTGGAATCGACGGGGCCAAGTTTCGTTGAGAACGAATGCCCCGCGCCCACGCTCAACTCTGATCAAGCCACGTTCCGTGAGTGATCGGAGCGCCTCGCGAACCATTGGGCGGCTCGCCCCGAATTCCATCGCCAGGTGGCGTTCGGATGGGAGGCGATCGCCCGCGGCCACCTCGCCGGACAGGACTCGCTCGGCCAGGGACGTCGCGATCGCGTCGCTGGAGTTACCGGCCGAATCCGCGCTCAGCCCGCCGTGCCGACGCAACGGTTCCGGGCGGCCTGGATGTCCTGACTGGTCGTTCACGGGCTCCACTGCCTCACGGGGTGCGCGATTGACTTCACGTTACCGGATGTGCCACGATCCAGCGGTGGTCTGACCGGTATGACCAGTCTACGAGAGGAACGATGGGCAGCGCCACGTCGTGAAAGCTGAACGGGGGACCATCAGCCCCCATCGCGCCGATCGCCCGTTGGTCCTCGCCCTTGACATCGGATCGTCGTCCGTGCGCGCGGCGCTGCACGACCGTGAGGGACGAGCCGTGGCTGGCCACATCGTGCAGGTTCCGTACGACTGGGACGTCGGGCAGGATGGGTCCGTCCGGCTGCCCCATGAAACGCTGCTCGACCTGGTCGGCAAGGTGCTCGACGAGATCGCCGCCCGAGCCGGATCGCTGGCGAGCGACATCGCGGCCGGCGGCATCTCGTGCTTCTTCCACAGCATCGTGGGGCTGGACAACCGCGGCCTGCCGCTCACGCCCGTCGTGTCCTGGGCCGACACCACCAGCCGGAAAGAGGCCGCTGCGCTGCGCGAGCGCCTTGATCCCGGCAGCGTCCATGCAGCCACCGGAGCCCCGATCCACGCGAGCTACTGGCCGGCGCGCGTCCTTCGGCTGCGGGCCGAGCAACCGGGTATCCAGCAGTGGGCCGGTTTCCCGGACCTGCTCGCCCAGGCGCTCACGGGGCAGATGAGCGTGAGTCGGTCCATGGCGTCTGGAACGGGGTTACTCGAACGGGCCCGCGGCACATGGTCGGATCTCCTGCTCGGTGAGCTCGGGGTCGAGTCGAACCAGCTTCCAGCGCTGGTGACCGACGACGAGCCGCTCGGCTCGATGGGGTCGAGCGCTTCAGGGAGATGGCCCACCCTCGCCCACATCGCCTGGTTTGCCCCATGGGGTGACGGCGCCTGCGGCAACGTTGGCCTCGGCGCTGCAGGCCCCGGCAAGGCCGCCCTGATGGTTGGCACGTCTGGCGCGCTCCGAGGGATCGTCGCCGATCCTGCTCCGGCGGTCCCTGATGGCCTCTTCGCCTATCGCCTTGGCTCCGGCTCCCTCGTGGGGGGTCAGCTCAGCGAGGGTGGTGGGCTGCTGGCGTGGGCCAGCGGACTGTTCGGTCGCTCGGCCACTGCCCTGGAGCGGGAGGCGGCGGCCATGCAGGCGGACGCACACGGGCTGACCGTGCTGCCGTACACGTTCGGGGAGCGAGGTATCGGCTACCACGACAACGCCCACGGTTCGCTGCACGGGCTGAGTCCGAGCACCGACGCGGCGACCATCTACCGAGCGATCGTCGAGTCGATCGCCTACGGCTTCGCCGCGATCGATGATCGAGTGTCAGACGTGATGGGCGGCGCTCCGGCGATCATCGCTTCGGGTGGGACGGTGGAGTCCTCGCCGCTCCTGGCGCAGGTCCTCGCCGACTCGCTTGGTCGGGATATCAGCGTCGCCCCAGCTCTTGAAGCCTCGAGGCGCGGCGCCGCCCTGCTGGCCCTTCGTGGGACAGGACTGATCGGCGATGTCGCTGCGATTGCTGGCCCTCCCACCAGGACCATCCGCTTCAACCCCGATCGGGCGGCTCGATACCAGGTTGCGCGCGAGCGCCAGGGCGCGCTGTCCGAGGCGATCCTCGGTCGAGGGTCGCCGACTCGAACCGCGATGTCAGGCTGAGAGGAGGAGCGATAGACCGACGACGACTCAGCCGTGGCTCAATAGTGACAACCCATCGGCCCGCACGCTAGAGTGCGGGACTCGTTACTTCGAGACGATTGCTCGGACGAGAATGCCCCATGGAGGAGTGCTCACAAATGTCCATTCGAAAGGGAGCTGCGATCGCATCGATCGCAGCCATCGTGTTCGCCGCCTGTGGCGGCGGCGCGTCATCGGCGCCGAGCGCGGCGGCCGCGTCCGAAGGCGCCACCGCAGCGCCGACCGAAGCAGCCGTGGCGTGCAAGGTCGGCGTGGCGTGGGCCACGTTCCAGGAGGAGCGCTACGGTCTTCGTGACGAGCCCGGTCTGAAGGGCGCCGTCGAGGCTGGTGGCGGGACCTACGTCGGCAACGACGCCAAGCTGTCGCCCGAGACGCAGGCCTCGAACGTCGAGTCGCTGATCGCCGCCGGCGTGAACGTCATCGTCATCAACGCTCAGGATCCGGTCGCAATCCTGCCGTCGGTTCAGAAGGCCGTTGACGCCGGGATCCCGATCATCGCCTACGACCGCGAGCTCGACAGCGCACAAGCCCTGTTCATCACCCATGACAACGTCGAAGTCGGTCGCATGATTGCCCGTGCCGTGACCGCGGCTGCGCCGACTGGCAAGTACGCGATCATCAAGGGCGAGCTGGGCCAGACCAACCCGCTCTTCCTCCGCCAGGGCATGGAAGAGATCATCGCCCCGCTCATCGCGTCCGGCGCGATCACCATCCCCGATGGAGCCGAAGTCAACACCGACGGCTGGAAGCCGGAGAATGCCCAGGCCGAGATGGAGCAGATCCTTACGGCCAACAACAACGACATCCAGGCCGTGCTTTCGCAGAACGACGGCATGGCCGGCGGCGCTGTCGCGGCGCTCACCGCCCAGGGTCTCCAGGGCAAGGTCATCATCGGCGGCCAGGACGGCGACAAGCAGGCACTCAACCGCGTTGCCCTAGGCACGCAGATCGTCAGCGTCTGGAAGAACGCGACCGAGCTCGGCGATGCAGCCGGCAAGGCCGCTCTTCAGCTGTGCAAGGACCCCGACATCACCAAGGTGGCGGGCGCCGTGCCGAACAAGACCGCCGGTGGCATCGATTCCACGGCAGTCCTCCTCGCGCCGGTTCCGATCACCAAGGACAATCTCCAGGTCGTCCTCGATGCCAATTGGCTGACGAAGGACGAGCTGTGCAAGGACGTCACGCCGGGCTCCGTCACCGGCTGTTAGCGTTCCACCGTTGACCCCGTAACAGTCACGCCCTGCGCTCGCGGTTCCGCCGCCAGCGCAGGGCGCCCTTTCATCCCTTCTGTCGTGATCTGAGGCGTGGACATGACCGTCGTGAACCCGATCGGAGAGCCGGCCGCCGCAAAGTCCCCGCCGCGGCGCGCGCGTCGAGCGTTGTTTGCCGGCCTCGAGATCGACACCCGCCTGCTCGGAATGATCGCGGCCCTCCTCGTCATGTGGTTCGCGTTCAACCAGATGTCCGACGGCCTCTTCCTGTCTCCACGCAACCTCTGGAATCTGTCCGTCCAGACGGCGGCGGTGGCGATCATGACCACGGGCATGGTCCTGATCATCGTCTCGCGTAACATCGACCTGTCCATCGGTTCGATCCTCGTCTTCTGCGTGATGGTCATGGGCCTGGCGCAGGCGGAATGGATCCCGCAGCTCCTTGGGTCGGGCTTTGACCCGACGTTCCTGTGGATCGCCGTCCTGCTCCTTGGGATGGGTGTTGGAGCAGTGATCGGTGGCATCCAAGGCGTCCTGGTCTCCTACTTCAACATCCCCTCGTTCATCGTCACGCTGGGCGGCCTGCTGATCTGGCGCGGCGCCGCCTTCCAGCTCGCCCGGGGCCGGACGGTTGCCCCGCTCGACAGCACCTTCCAGCTCCTCGGCGGTGGGCCACGCGGCTCGATTGGCGACGTCATGAGCTGGATCGTGGGCGGGATTGCGATCGCCGCGCTGGTGTACGGCCTCATTGCCGGCCGGCGCCGCCGCCTGCGGTACGGCTTCCAGACGCGTCCCCGCTGGGCAGACATCACCATCGGCGTCGTCGGCAGCGGCGTCGTAGCGTTGGCGATCTGGGTCGTCAATGCCTACCCCTGGCCACCGAACCTCGCCCACGAGTACGCGCTCGCGAATGGGATCCCGGAGCCAGCCGGCGGTCTGATCATCCCGACCGGCATCGCCATCCCGGTGCTCCTGGCAATTGGTGTCGCGGTGGTCATGACCGTCCTCGCGACGCGACGACGCTTCGGACGCCATGTCTACTCGATCGGCGGCAACCCGGAAGCGGCCGAACTGGCCGGCATCAACACGAAGCGAACGATCGTCAAGACGTTCGTGGCGATGGGCATGCTCTCGGCGATTGCCGCGGCCGTCATCTCAGCGCGGCTCAACGCGGCGGCCATCTCGATCGGCTCGGGCCTCGAGCTGCAGGTCATCGCTGCCGCGGTCATCGGTGGCACGTCGTTTGCGGGTGGGATCGGAACGATCGCCGGGGGGATCCTCGGGGCGCTCATCATGCAATCGCTCTCATCGGGCATGGTCCTGATCGGTGTCGACACCGCGAGCCAGGACATCGTCGTGGGCCTCGTGCTCGTGGGAGCCGTCGGGGCCGACACCTTCGTTCGGCGGCGCGCCAAGTGAGGAAGGAGGGACGACCATGACGGCAAGCCAGCAGTCGACCACCCTGACGGGCGCTGCCACAGACGAACGCGGCGCACCGCTCGTCGAGATGCGCAACATCCGCGTGTCCTTCGGCGGCGTCCATGCCGTCGATGGCGTTTCGGTAGATCTATACCCGGGCGAAGTCGTCGGGCTGGTCGGCGGTAATGGCGCCGGCAAGTCCACGTTGATCCGCGCGCTGTCCGGCGCCCACCAAGCGAACGATGGCGAGATCCACATCAACGGCAGGAAGGTAACCATCGCCAACCCACACGATGCCAAGACGTACGGTATCGAGACCATCTACCAGACGCTGGCGCTCGCCGACAACGTGGACGCAGCAGCCAACCTGTTCCTAGGGCGTGAGATCGTGACGCGGCTCGGATCGCTGGATGATTCCGCGATGGAGTCGGCCGCGCGGGGGATCATGGGGCGCCTCAACCCGAAGTTCAAGAACTTCAAGGTCCCGGTCAAGTCGCTATCGGGCGGGCAACGGCAATCCGTAGCCATCGCCCGTGCGGTCCATTTCAACGCCAAAATCCTGATCATGGACGAGCCGACGGCCGCCCTCGGCCCGGCCGAGACAGCCCAGGTCCGTGAGCTCGTCACGCAGCTCAAGAGCGAGGGCATCGGGATCTTCCTCATCAGCCACGACATTCATGACGTCTTTGACCTCGCCGACCGGATCAGCGTCATGCACCAGGGCAAACTCGTTGGCACCGTCGACAAGAACAGGGTGACCAAGGACGACGTGCTCGCGATGATCATCATGGGAGCGCACCCCGAGGACGCCCCGGATGAGAAGAAGGCCGAGCTGGCGAACTGATCAGACGCCCGGCTGCGATGAATATCGAGGTCGTGGCGGCGCTCGACGCCGAACTCGGCGAAGGCCCGGTCTGGGATGTGCGATCCGCGCGACTGGCTTGGGTCGACATCCTTGGCAGGCGCATCTATCTGACCGACCCTCTGACCGGAAGCACCGAGGAGATCCGGGTGCCACTCCACGTCGGCGCCGTGGCACCTCGCGAGGCTGGTGGATTCATCGCTGCCCTCCAGGATGGGTTCTGGGTGATCGGCGACGGCCCGCCTCGGCGGATCGCGGCAATCGCGGAAGCGGGTCCGACGCTCCGGTTCAACGATGGCAAGTGCGATCCGGCGGGACGATTCTGGGCCGGAACCATGGCCTACGATCAGGCCAGCGGCGCGGCAGCCCTCTATCGCCTCGATCTGGATGGCCGAGCGGCGCCCGTGCTCACGGGCGTGACGATCTCGAACGGGCTCGCCTGGAGTCACGATGGGTGCACGATGTACTACATCGACACCCCCACCCAGCGGATCGATGCGTTCTCATTCGAGCCAGCGACTGGCGAACTCTCGGACCGACGGACGGTGGTTCACATTCCCGCCGAGGCAGGCTCCCCCGACGGCATGACGATCGATGATGAAGGCGGGCTCTGGGTCGCCCTGTGGGGTGGCTCGGCCATTCATCGCTACGTCAACGGGCAACTCGACCGCGTGATCGGTCTGCCGGTCAGTCAGCCGACGAGCTGCGCGTTCGGCGGCGCGGACCTTGACGAGCTGTACATCACGTCGGCCTGGGAGGGGCTCTCGTCGAGCGCACGCAAGGCGCAGCCGCTGGCAGGCGCGCTGCTGCGTGTCCGGCCCGGGGTTCGAGGTGTCTCGCCGTCGGTCTTCGTGGGAGTCTGACGACTCCCGCCTCTCAGGCGCTTACCTCCAGTGTCCGCGTCAGCCATTCAGCCTGCGCCTCACTGGCCCGGTCAAACGCAGCGCTCGGGTACTCGATGATCCCGAAGTGGCCGCCATCCGTCTCAAAGAGTTCCTTCGGGCCGGGGATGCGATCGAAGACCGAGCGTGTCACGTCGCTGACAGCACCGGGCATCTCGTCGTCCGGCGACATGGCGAACAGCGTGGGGACCTGCACGCGAGGTGCGCAGGCGAACGCATCGAAGTCCGGCGCTTCCCTGGATCCCGTGAAGACCACCCGGTTGGTCCATCCGGAGCCGTACCGCCCGCCGTATTCGATGAACCATCGATAGGCAGTCAGGGGCTTCAGGGCCGACGGGGTCGCGATCTGGTCCGCTGACACGACCGAGGACGACACCCATGCGTCGGAGGACCGGCGGAGTGGACACGTGGTCAGGAACTGGCGCATCGCCTCGAGCCGAGTGCCCCCGGGATCATCGGGGCCGACCTCATCTCCGAACGCCGGAACCTGGCAAACCAGGGCGCTGACCCGATCGTCGAGGGCCGCGACACCGAGCGCGACCACGGCGCTCAGGCTGTCGCTCCAGAGCGCGATCGACGACTTGCCGAGCTCTTCGGATCCGCGGACGAACTCGATTGCATCGATGTACCCGCGGGCCTGGACCCAGGCGTTGATCTCGCCCCGTGGATCACCGTCACTCATGCCGTATCCCCGGTGGTCGAGGGCCAGCACCCAGGCGCTCGCTGATAGCCAGACCGATGCCCTGTGCGCCGGCCGTCACCAATACCTTCATGAGCGCGAGGGACGGGGCCCACGGGTTGCGGGCCGGGTTAGGCTGGGAGCGCGGGGCCAATCCATGGGACCGCGTTCGGAACGAGCGGAGGTACACATGTCTGAGCACCCCAACGCTGCCCTGGTCCGCCGGGCGATGCAGGCAATGAACGAAACGGATATGGCGATCGCCGAACGAGAGATGGGGATCGTCGATACCTTCATGGCCGACGACATCGTCTGGCACGAGATCGGGCTTGCGGAGCCCCGCCACGGCAAGGACGAGCTGCGCGCGGCGATGATGGGCGCTGCACGCGACTACGAGGTCACCTACGAGCTCCACGATGTCGTCGCGAACGACGATCATGCGATCGCACTGGGCACCGCGACAGCGATTCGCGGCGGCAAGACCCTCACGTACCGGACCGCGGAGATCTTCCACATCCGCGATGGCAAGGCGGTCGAGCGGTGGGCCTTCTCCGACGATACGGCCGCCATCGTCGCGTTCTTCGCCTAGGCGCGATCGCACTCGCTCGCCACGCGCGGCCCGCCGCGCAACGCATGTGTCTGCTGGCGGATCAGTAGACCTCATCGTGCGTCCCAAGCGCCACGAGAAAGCAGTCCGATCCTTCCCGTCGAAAGAGCACGCGCAGGTCGTCGTCAACGCGAAAGGCCCAGAAGTCGCCGAGGTCGCCCTTGAGCCTGTGGGTCCTGAGGAGCGGATCCGCCGGATCGGCAACAAAGCGCCGGAGGGCGGCCCTCAGGAGTTCGTCGCGCGGGGGCTTGAGCTTCCTGGCTCGTCGGATGAATCGAGAGGACGCGATGACGTGCATGCGTACCGTGGTCAGCCGCGCAGATCGGCCAGCAGCGCGTCCATATCCTCATACGTCGTCGAGCCGCCCGCTGTGTACTCAGCTTCTGCCTCGCGAACTTCGCGCAGGAACAGCGCGCGCCGAGCCACGCGGAGTTCCTCGCGCTCGGCCTCGTACTGCTCTGCGTTGATCAAATAGGCGGTCGTCTGCGAACGCTGGAGGATCGCGACGGGCTCATCAGCGTCACGAAGTGAATCCAGGACTTCCGCAGTTCGCTGGCGCAGTTCCGTCACACCGATACTCTTCATCGTATCGTGTACAGTACTGTACATCGTACTGATCGTCAAGGTCGTGAGACCAACGGCGTGGCCCGTGGCCGGGTCGCGATCAGCGGCACCAACACGGGCGGCATCTGGGGTGTGCCAGCTACCAGGCGGCTATTGGCGCTCGAACTCGACTTCCGGGTTCGACGGGTCGAAGACGGGTACGCCCTGAACGTCGAAGGGCTCGCGACTCCGGCGATCATGGGACTCCTCCGCGAGCTCGAGCTGGTCAACCCGGCGGATCAGATGCACCTGCCGCCCCGACATGCGGGCTACCGGATGCCGGAGTTCATCCTCCGACTGGCGTTCAACGGCCAGGTCGCCGACAAGCCGTGCGGCCACCTCGACCAGGTCCGAGTGACGCAGCCCCCTGGTGCCTGCTGCGCGGAGTGCGGGCCGGACGACGTGTACCCGACCATTCGGCTGTGTCTCACCTGCGGGCACCTCGGCTGCTGTGACACGTCAACCCAGAAGCACGCTCGGGCGCACTACCAGGACACCGGACACCCGCTGATGCGATCGATCCTCAACCTCGAGCGCTGGATGTGGTGCTACGAGGACGGGGTGCTCCTGGGTGGCGTAACCCTCGACCGTCTGGCCGCCGAGCTCGGCGCCTGACCGATGGCCTACATGCTGTTCGAGCGGGTCGCGATGGAGATCGTCGCCGCGTATCGAGACCGGCCCGACGCCCAGGCGCAACTGGACGCCGCAGCCACGTATCGGCAGTGGGTCGAGGCACTACCAGTCGACAGTGCCATTCGCGCCGATCTCGTTGATCCGATCGCCGCCATCGAGGAGGGATTCCGCGAGGCGATCCGGCGGCGACTGCATGCGGCAACGTCCGACGGAGTCGACCTCGAGCGGCTCCAGTGTGATGCCAGCGGGATGTTCTGGTTTGTACTGAAGGCGTTGTCCGTGTCGTCACCACTGAGGCACCGAACAGGGGGAAGGTTGCTTCCGTACGAACGCCGACCCTGGCCGGAAAACGCGCCCGCAGCGCGGGCTGCGGGTCAGTCAGTCGCGTGCGGGCGACGGGCGACGGCGGCTTCGACGCGCGCACGCACGTCTGGAAACGTGTCCATTACGCGGCCGAATTCAAAGTTCCCGAATTCAAAGAACTCGCAATCGGTCACGCAGGTGGCCGTCGCAGTTCGCAGACTGCCCTCGATCAAGGCGACCTCACCTAGAAACCCGCCGGCAGACATCGAGCGCACGAGGCTACGTCCACGCTCGATATGAACGGTGCCCGTCACGATGACGTAGAAGCTGTCCGCGGCCTCGCCCTCGCGCATCAGTACGGTACCGTCGGGCGCCGACACTTCGCGGGCAAGCGTGGCTACCGCCTCAAGACTGCGGGGATCGAGCACGGAAAACGTGGGGATGCTTGCCAGGTTGGCAGTCTTTCGGTCCATGTCCGAGAGCATAGCCCGCCGACGCCGGCAAGGCGGTTGCCACAGGCTGAGGAGCCGGTCAGCCGATGGCGGCTGGGCCGACTCCCCACGTCCCTGCGACTTGCGAATGGCTCCTTCAGCCGCCGAAAGCCGCTGCCCACACCGCCGCTTCTGCGGCATCGTATGGCTGGGTGTAGCCACACCCAACGATCGTCGCCTCATTGCCGGCGACGAGATAGCGGGCGCCCAAATCGAGGCCGACCGAACCCTCGGAGGACAATTCCCCGGCGGGATTTGTCAGCGTGATCTCGTTCTCCTCGGCACCCTTGAATCCAGTGTTGACCGTGAAGGTGACCTGATCGCCACTGACGGCACTGACGGTCCCGTCGAAGACGGTTCCGAACGTCGCCAGGATCGACGTGTCGTATCGAATGCACATCGCCATGCCCCCGCCGCCGATGATCGGGCCGCCATCCGGGGGGGCATCGGTCGGCACGCCGGCGGTCGGGATCACTGCAACCTGCGTGGGGTCCGCGCCGAACATCTTCGGCAGCCCGACGATCGCGACGAGGGCGAAGGCCGCGAAGGCCGCCCCGAAGATCGCCAGCCGCGCGGTCGACCGAGCTGGTCGCCCGCCAACTGGTGCGTTCCTATGGTCAGTCATGATGTTCTCCTGAACCCTCGCCGAGACGCGGGCGAGGCTCGCGGAGGGCATGTCGAGCGGATCGACAGGATCGACCGCGCGCAGCACGTCGATGGGATCGAGTCCTGGCTTCTCAGTCATCACCCACTCCTTCCGGCGCTGCGTCGTGTGTTGCCCTTCGCCACCTGAATGTCCGGGACAGGGCCAAACCTTTCAGCCCGCTTTCAGACTCGACTTCCCCGAGCATTGCTGCGAACCGCTGCCGCGCCCGATGCAGTCGGATCGCCACTGCGTTCGAGGTGATCCCGAGGACCGTGGCGATCTCCGCGTGGTCCAGGTCTTCCCAGGCCACGAGTCGAAGCAGTTCCTGGTCGCCAGGTTGCAGCCTGGCCAGCGCGATGATGCCGGCTGAGTCCTGGTCTGTGCCGAGATGCTCCGGCGTCGGTACGTCGTCCTCGAGATGGCGCACCAGGTTCAGGCGTCGAAGACCACCGCGGCGCTGGTTGGCGAGCACGCGACGGGCTACCCCGTACAGCCATGGCAGGGCATCGTCGGGGATGTCGTTCAGGCGACGCCAGGCGATCGTGAACGCTTCTGCCGCTGCATCCTCGGCATCGGCCAGCTGGGTGGTCCGGCGCATCGCGTAGGCGAGAATCTGTGCCTCGTGAGCTTCGAACATCGCCCTGAAGCGTTCAGCGGGCGCGATGGGGAACGGATCGACCATCGCCAAGGGACGAAACGAGCCGCGAATTGGTTCCGCCGAGGGCGGCCGAGCCGCGGGAGCGCCGAGGGCGGCCGAGCCGCGGGAGCGCCGAGGGCGGCCGAGCCGCGGGAGCGCCGAGGGCGGCCGAGCCGCGGGAGCGCCGCGGAGTTGGTTGGCCGCGCGACCCGAGGGGCTCCCATGCGGCACCGCTCGTTTCCTTGCCCGCGAGCGCGGTGTGTGTACGATCCCACGATGCATGAACCAGTTGAGCCTGATCTCCGAGCAGCGTTGATCGGCGGCCTCCGCGCTGCGAGGTCCGTGGAGATCGCTGTCTTCGACGCCCTGGACCCAGCGAGTCGTGACGCGCCGGCCCCGGATGGCGGATGGTCGAGCAAGGACGTGCAGGCACACCTGTCGGCGTGGCGACGGCTTCAGACCGCGCGACTCAGCGCCAGGCGAGAGGATCGCGAGGAACCTGCCGGGCCCGCTGGCGAGACGGATGAGGCCAATGCGATCTTCCACGCCGAACGCGCTGGATGGACGTGGGAAACGGTGGTCCTCGACGCAGATTCGGCGACCGAAGCGTTGATCTCCGAGATCGAGGCGGCTTCCGACGAGGTTCTCGGCGAGGGCCGCATCGTCGGAACGATCCTTGGCAACGGCCCGGAACACGACCTGGCTCATCTCCCCGGCATCGCCGCCACCGTCCACCTCGACGAACTGGTCACGGATCTGGCGTCCTTGGTCGAGGCCTTGATTGGCCAAGGAGAGTGGCCCATGCGAGCGACCGCGTTCGCGCGGTACAACCTCGCGTGCTTCTACGCACTACGGGGGAAACTCGAGCGGGCGCGACCGTTGCTGAGGCAGGCGCTTCCATCCGAACCGGAATTGCAGGCCCTCGCTCCGGTCGATGACGATCTCATCGCGTTGCGGGCAGAAATCGCCGAACTCGCCACCGGCTGACCATTCGGACAACCAGGACGCGCGGAGGCTCAGGCGCCGATGGGAACGTTGCCGAGGTGTTCGAGCCAGGCTCGGTGCTTGACGAGCAGGAGGATCGGCTTGCGGAACGGTCCACGGCCGCGGATCGCGACCCGGAACACTCCACCGCCGATGAGCTCTGCGATCTCCGATCGAACCCACGCTTCGACCGGCTCCAGCCCGGTCACGGGGATGCGGCCATCGCCGCTCGTTGACCCGGGCGACTCCCATCGCAGGAATACGTTGCCCGAGGCGATGCCGCCACAGCCGAACATCCCCTCCCAGAAGTCCACGACCACCCGCCGACCGCGTGCATACGCGGCGAACTCGGCACGCTCCTGATCAAGGATTTCGAGCCCAACGGACTTCGTGGTCATGACTCCCAGGCTACGGATCCCGTCAACGGCCGTGCACTTACCCAGGCTTGATGTTCCCCGTTCCGCCGTCCACCGTGACGCGCATTCCGGTTTGCAGCCGGGCGGTTGCATCTCCGGTCCCAACAATTGCCGGGATCCCGTACTCGCGGGCGATGATGGATGCATGCGACGCCGCGCTGCCAACGTCGGTGACGACGGCCGCCGCACGGTTGAACAAGGGAGTCCACGCTGGCGCCGTGAGCGGTGCGACGAGGATCTCGCCCGGCAGGAGCTGATCGAACTCGCCCGCGTGGCGGATCACGCGGACGGAACCGGTCACGCGACCCGGCGATGCCGGGGTTGAGCTGCGCCTGTGCCTGACATGCGGGCACGTGGGCTGCTGCGACAACTCGCCGAACCGCCACGCGCGGGCGCACTTCGTGGAAACGCAGCATCCGATCATGCGAGCCGACCTGCCCGGCTACACATGGACGTGGTGCTGGATCGACGAGATGAAGGTCTGACCGACCGAAATCCGTCCGACGCGGGGTCTCTGGGCAACGGCCCGTGGTACGGTGGCCGAGCTCGAACGCGTCAACGGCGAGAGCCCCTCTTCGTGGCGCGGCTCGAAGAAGGAGGGCCAATATGGGCCAAATTGAGGCCGCATTTCGTATCGCGCTGGATCAAACAGCGGCAGCCTTGCCAGGTGTGATCGGCGCCATCATCGTTCTGATCATCGGCTGGATCCTTGCCGGGATCGCGGCGCGCGTGGTCGCGGCGGGTATCCGGGCGGCCGGTGTGGACAGAATGTTCAGCGAAGCCGGCGGCGGTGATCAGCTGATCCCGAGTCAGGCGACCGGCGAAATCGTCAAGTGGCTCGTTCGACTGATCGCTGTGCTGATCGCGGCGTCGCTCGTTGGCCTCGCCCAGGTCGGCGGCCTCTTCAACGCGATCGTCCTGTGGCTGCCCAACCTCATTGTCGCGGCGATCATCCTGCTCGTGGCCCCGGTGCTCGGGAAGTTCATGCGCAGTCTGATCGAGGTTGGTGCCGGGCGGGCCGGGTTCTCGAATGCCAGGGTGCTCGGCCGGGTCGTCGAGATCGCCATCATCGTGTTCGCGGTCCTCATCGCGGTGAACCAGGTCGGCATCGCCGCCGCTCTCATTCAGACGCTGTTCACCGGGATCGTGGCCGCCTTCGCCATCGCCTTTGGACTCGCGTTCGGAATGGGCGGGCGCGGCGTCGCAGAGAAGATGACCGAAGGCTGGTACTCGGCATCGAAGGAAACCGCACGAAAGATCAGCCAGGTCATCGACGACACGCCCAACACCTGACGAAACTGGCGCGGCCCCGCGCGACGCGTTCGGCCGTGCTCATCAGCCTTCGGCGATCGCTCCGATCGAGATCCGGAAGCCGGCGCGTCGGTGCGTCGGGGGCAGGAGGGTGCTCTGGCCAACCGGTGAATCGCCGGGGAACCAGCGCACCCACTCCTCGTTGAACTCGTCGAAATCGCTCGGCTCTCGCAAGGCCCAGTTGGCCCACACGACCTTGTCGAGTGAGCTGCCCACACCCTCGAGCTTCACCTTCAAGTTCTCCAGGCACTGTCGCGTCTGGAGCTGGATGTCGCCGTTGACCGTCAGGCCGCTTTCGGGGTCGACCGGGCCAATCGATGACACGTAGACCATGCCACCCGCGACCACGGCCCGGCCGTGTCCCACGGTCGGCTTGTCATCCTCATCGCCGGCATCGCCGATGGACCACCTCGCCTTACCGCGGGGCACTGGCTTGCTGGGGTCCGCCGGCGGGATCCCGAACTCGCCCTCGGGAAGTTCCAGGCCAGCCGTCTTGAACACGCCCATGAAGGACGGCCTCTCGCCCGTCGACTTGATCTGGCCGACGACCTTTCCGTCCTTCATCCCCGTCTGCTCGAAGACGAAGATGTCCCGGGTCAGAATCCGGTCATCCTCGATCCCGTAGACCTCGGTGATGTTGACGATCTTTCGTGTGCCGTCCTTGAGTCGAGCGGTGTGGACGATCACGTCGATCGCCGAGGCGATCTGCTCGCGAATGGACTGCAGCGGCATCTGGTAGCCCGACATCAGGATCATCGTCTCGAGGCGACGGAGCATGTCCTGCGTGGTGTTGGCATGGCCCGTCGAGAGGGAACCGTCCTGGCCGGTCATCATCGCCTGGATCATGTCCAGGGCCTCACCGGATCGACACTCGCCGACGATGATTCGATCTGGCCGCATGTGGAGGGCATTACGCAGCAGGTCCCGAATCGTGACCTCGCCTTCGCCCTCGACGTTGGAGGGTCGCGCCTCCAGGGTGACGACATGCTCCTGGCGAAGCTGGAGTTCGGCGGCATCCTCCACGGTCACGATTCGATCACTCTCGGGAATGAAGGACGAGAGGACGTTCAGGAACGTCGTCTTCCCAGACCCGGTGCCACCCGAGACGAAGATGTTGAGTCGGGCCAGCACGCAGTGGCGTAGGAAGTCGAAGACCTCGAGCGGCGCGGTGCCGAAGCCGATCAGGTCCCTGACCGTGAAAGGCCGCGCCGCGAACTTGCGGATCGTGATGACGGGACCGATCAGCGAGAGCGGCTCGATCACCGCGTTGACGCGCGACCCGTCGGGCAGGCGAGCGTCAACACGTGGGCTCGTTTCGTCGATCCGCCGACCCAGCGGCGCGATGATCCGGTCGATGATGCGTCGGACGTGCTCCTCGTTGAGGAAGGCCACGTCGACACGTTCGATCTTCCCGGCCCGCTCGATATAGATATGATTCGGCCCGTTGACCATGACCTCGGTGATGGTCGGGTCGGCCAGCAGCGGCTCGAGGGGTCCAAGGCCGGTGACCTCGTTGATGATCCCCTGGACCAGCTCCAGTCGTTCGTCCCGGGTGACCGCGTAGCCATGCTTGTCCAGGATCCGATCCACGATCGCGCCGACGCGGCTCCGGACCTCGGCCGGCGTGGTTGCGTCAACCACCGACTCGAAGGACCCGACGACCTCGCCCTGGACGCGGGCCTGGATCTCGGCCAGGAGCTTCTTTCGACCAGGGGCGACCGGGGCCTTCGGCGGGCCAGCAGGTGCCTTCTGCTCGTCCGAGGCCTCGGATGGTGGCGCCGGTTCCGGTCGGGCCTCGGGCGTTGGCTCGAGGGAGGACTCGCCTCCACCGCGCGCTTTCTCGACCCGCCGAAGCAGCGACATTGATCCAGACCTCCCCCGCGATGACGTTGCGGCCGTCGGAGTCTCGTCCGGCGACCTCATCGCAGGATACCGCGGCCGCGCGGCGCGTCCAGTAAGCCAGGAGTACCGCCGGCGACATAAGGCCTGCGCCGGCTCGGCGAAGTACAGTCAGTGCGAGGGTAGGAGCGGCCGTGGATCGTGCCTCGCACCCACATCCCGGAGTAATCCTGGCCAGAAGGCGGCCAGGCCCGCCGCTCGGTAGACATACATCATGAGGAACGCGATCCAGACGCCCGTATTCCCGAAGCGTGGCGCGAGGATGAGATCGGTCCCGATGTACAGCACTGCCGCTGCCACGCCGGCTGTCCGGAGCGCCTTTCCGCGCGTCGTCCCGAGGAAGATGCCGTCGAGCTGCCAGGCCGCCACACCGAGGAGCGGTACGACAGCGCAGAACGGCAGGGAGTTCAGGGCGGCTGACCGGGCCGCCGGGTCCGCCACGATCGCTTCGATGACGAGGCGGCCCCCGACCAGATACAGAACTGAGAACGCGGCTCCCAGCCCGAACGAGAACTCGCTCGTGAGGCGAACGGCCCGCCGGAGCCGGACCGGGTCGCGAGCGCCGAAGGCCTCTCCGACCTCCTTCTCGGCCACGAACGCGAAGCCATCGAGCGCAAACGCGGCCACGGAGATGAACTGGAGGAGGACTTCGTTACCGGCCAGCTGGGCCGTCCCGACGCGCGCGCCGGAATTCACGAACCAGGCGAACGAGAACAGCAGCGCCAGGGTCCGGATCATGATGTCTCGGTTAGCTGCGAAGAGGGCCAGCATCCGCTCGCGATCGAGCAGCGCCGGCGGCAGGCGCAGATCCCGCCGCACGATCCACAGTCCGACGAGCAGCGCCACCCACTCGGCGATCGCCGTCCCTGCCCCGATCCCCGCCGGCCCGAGCCCCAGCCCCGCGACGAACCACGTGTCGAGGCCGGCATTGGTGCCGTTGAGGATCACCTGGAGCACGAGCAGCGCTCGCGTTCGTCCGGTGCCGATGAGCCAGCCATTGATGGCGAAACCGATCAGGGCGGCCGGCGCACCCCAGATCCGCGCATCGAAGTACCCGCCGGCGTGGATCTTCACCACGGCTTCCGCCCCGAATGCCCCGAGCGCGATCTGCCGGATCAGGGGGAACAGGATCAGGAGGCCGAGTCCCAGCACGAGCCCGATGAGACCGGATCGCGCCAGCACGGCCCGGCTCTCGGCCAGATCCTTCGCACCCTGCGCCTGGGCGGTCAGCCCGGTCGTAGACATGCGAAGGAACCCGAAGCTCCAGTAGATGAAGCTGAAGGAGACGGCCGCGATACTCACCGCGGCGAGATCGACCGCCGTCCCGAACCGACCCATGACGGCCGTATCCACGACGCCGGTCGTGGCCGTCGCCACCTGCGCCAGGATGATCGGCCAGGCGAGGGCGAGCACCGTGGAGCGCTTGAGCGCCCCGCCGGGGGCCGCGTGGTCCTTCACGGGGCCCAGTATCGCCCGCTGGACTAGCTGGAACCGGACCGCTGCGCTGGCGCTGCGCCGGCATGCAGCAGGGCGACGACCTCGTCGTCGGAGGTCTGCCGGAAGTCCGCATAGGACGCTCCGACGGCGAAGCTGAAGGGCGCCGTGTCGGCAACGAACACCTCATCCGCGACGCCCCGGAGTCCAGCAGCGCTCGAATCCGGCGAGACTGGTACGGCGAGGATCACGCGCCGCGCGCCCGCGGCCCTGAGAGACGCGATGGCCGCTCTCGCGGTGTAACCGGTCGCGAGGCCGTCATCGACCACGATGATTTCGCGGCCCCGGACGGTCGCTCGCTCGCGACCGTGGCGATACCTCGCCACCCGGCGCCCGAGCTCCGCTTGCTCTGTGGCCGTCACGGCATCCACCTCGGCCACGGTCAGGCCCAGCTCACGAACCAGCGAATCGTTGAGGACGCGGATGTCACCCTCGGCGATGGCGCCAATGCCCAGTTCAGGCTGCCATGGGCAGCCGAGCTTTCGCACGACCAGGACATCGAGCGGGAGGTCCAGCTGGTCTGCCACCGCCGCTGCGACGACGACTCCGCCCCTGGGCAGGCCCACGACCAATGGACCGAGCGACCCATCCGAGGCGATGCCGCCCGCCCAGGCGTGGCCCTCGCGGGGCTCGCCTCCATCGCGCGCGAGCCGCTCCGCTAGGCGGCGTCCGGCATCCTGTCGATCGGCGAACATGCTCGAGGCAGCCTCCATCCTGGTCCCTGCAGGTCAGCACCATCATCCTCGGTCCGGCGAACCCGCCGACGCCAGTGGCGTTCGTCACGAAGCGACCGGATTTGACGGGTGAGCTAGGGTTGAAGCGATGGCTGCCAGCGACCCATACTCGCCGCCGGACGAGTCCCATGCCGGAGCCGCGCGGCTGACCGGCGATGAGATCAGTGCGATCAACCGGTTTCCGGATGCCAATCCGAACCCGGTGCTCCGCTATGACGATGACGCGCATCTGATCTATGCAAATCCCGCCAGCGCCGGTGTCCTGAAGGCGCTTGAACGTCGCGTCGGAGAGCGCCTCAGCGAGGATGCGCGCGCGGAGTTCGCGGCCGCTGCTCTCGGAAGTGGGTTCGTGGAACTCGTCGCGGACAGCCGCACCTGGGCAGTCTGGCCGGTCCCGATCCCGGAGCTCGGATTCACGAATCTCTACGGCATGGATGTCACCGCCGAGCGGGCGATCGTCAAGTTTCCGGATCAGAACCCGAACCCCGTGCTCCGGATCGACTGGGATGGCCGGGTCGCCTACGGGAACCCCGCCAGCCAGCCAATGTTGCGGGGCCTGGGGCTCGAGGTCGGCGATCAGTTGCCCGACGCCATCTGCGCTCGCGTGCTCGATGCGGCACGGCGCGGCGACAGCACGACGATCGAGGTCGATTCGGCGGGAGCCACGTACGCGCTCCTGGCGGTTGATCTGCCCGAGTTCGGGTACATCAACATCTACGGGACCGATATCACGGCCATCCGGGAGCGTGAGTCCCTGGCGGCCGAGAA
This sequence comes from Candidatus Limnocylindrales bacterium, assembly GCA_038328755.1. GTDB lineage: Bacteria > Chloroflexota > Limnocylindria > Limnocylindrales > CSP1-4 > UBA5189. Next base: position 7,676 of record JBBQMH010000008.1, on the reverse strand, counting down.
CGAGCGTCTGCTTCTCAACATCCTGCCGGAGCCGATCGCCCACCGACTTCGAAAGGGCGAGAACCTGATTGCCGATCGCCATGACGACGTCACGCTGCTGTTCGCCGACATCGTGGAGTTCAGTCGCCTGTCATCGACGATGTCGCCGGCCGAATTGGTCGGCGTCCTGAACGAGGTCTTCACGGTCTTCGACGGCCTGGTCGAGCGCTATGAACTCGAGAAGGTCAAAACGATCGGCGACGCCTATATGATCGTCGGGGGCCTGTCGGTCCAATCTGCTGATCACACGAGCCGCATGGCCTCGATGGCGCTCGATCTCGCGGCGGCGATCGGGCGGATCGAGGCGGCGGTCAGGCTGGGCATCAGGTTCCGGATCGGGATGCACTGCGGCCCGGTCATCGCCGGCGTGATCGGCACCAGCAAGTTCATCTACGACGTCTGGGGCGACACGGTGAACATGGCCAGCCGAATGGAGTCGCTCGGCACGCCCGGGCGCATCCAGGTGACGCACGCGGTGCGCGAGCGACTCGGAGACGCGTTCGAATTCGAATCGCGCGGCCTCATCGAGGTCAAGGGCAAGGGGCCGACGGCGACCTACTTCCTGGTCGCCAACCGTGCCCCGTCGAGGGTGGTCGCCCGGCGCGAGGCGCTGTCAACCCAGCCGACCGCCTAGGCTTCACCACTACTTCGGCCGAATGGTCACCGACCCGGCCGGAGACGTAGCGCTCAATTCCGAGGCGACGCCCAGCTGCATGATCGCCGGCTCCCAGGTGAACGTTCCCGCATTGACCACCCGGGCGATGTACCGGAGGTGCGCGGTCGAACCTGCTGGGAACTCATTGGGGGCGCAGAACCGGACTTCTTGGCCGACGACCGTCGTCGGCCAGATCACGCCGGTGTCGGCGCTCCACGCGGAGACAAGCGGCGCAAGGCCGCTTGGCACCTGCTCGACAACCTCGTAGCACCCGTTGCGTGGGACAGCAGCCGCGGCCCGCGTCCGTGAACGTGTACGTCGCGGCCTCGGGGGAGTCGACTGAGGGCAACGCATCTCCGACCGTGCCGTACCACGCCTCCGACGTCGTGAGACGTGAAGCGAAAACGTCGATCGGCCGTTTGAGGCTGTCTCGCAGCGGCTCGCCGGCCGAGTCGAAACGCGTCGGAGCCACGACCGCGACGTGGAGGTCGTGTCGCCCCAGGATCAGCGGCGGCAGCTCAAACGGCAGGTCGGTAAACGCCGTTGTCCGAATCACGGTCGAAGCGAGTCCCAGCGATGGCGCCGACACGGTGAATTCGACTGGGTCGCCGGCCCGGAGCGCGCCGCCGTAGGCGCGGAGGCGGATCGTCGGCCGACCCGAGAGCAGGTACCCGTCGGCGAGCGTGACGTCCGCGAACAGGGGCAATCCGACCGGCACGAGGACCTCGCCGACCCCCGTTTCCAGGCGGCGCGTGACGGCGCTCGCGAGGACATGCCAGGAGGTGAGGTCGTCCGAGAGCAGAACCGTCGTCGTCGCGATGCCGTCGGCACCGGTCGTCACGCTCCGCGAGGCCAGCGTGTCACGGAAGTCACTGCGCTCCCCGCCGCCCGTCGCATCGCCGCCCTCATCCTCGCGTCCACCGGTCGATGGGAGTTGATGGGTGGAGGTCAGACGAACGATGCCGCTGTCAACCTTCGCGTACAGCTCGTCGAGTGTCAGCGGGGTCCGTGCTCCGCCAATGGCGAACAGTTTTTCGTCCACGAGCTGGACGATCACCAGGACTGGGCGACGGCGTCGGCCCGGGTCCCGGTTGGAGCAGGATCCCGGTCATGACGGCGACCGCGACGGCGACCTCGGCACCGACCGCGACACGCCGTTGCGACCCTGGGCTCTTCAACCGCCCCGTCATGGCTTCTCCAGCCTACGCTTCGACGTTGTGGATATGCCGACTCCACGTACGCCACGAAGACGCGGCGACGACGGGCGCGTTACGGCATCGATCGTAGGTGCCGAGCCTGGTCCGCGCTGCTAGATCAGTGCCGCCGGCGCAGGAGCCCCGTTCGCGGGCCGAGTAGCAAAGCCACCAGGAACGTGGCGGTCTCGACCAGGACGATGAGGGCGGCACTCGCCGTGTCGGTCCAGTAGCTGATGTAGAGCCCCACGACCGGGGCGATGATTCCGATGGCCGACGCCACCAGCAGCAAGCGCGAGAACCGGTCGGTCACGAGCTGGGCGGTCGCCGCCGGCGTGACGAGCATCGCGACCACGAGGATGATCCCAACGGCCTGCAGGCTGATCACGATGGTCATGGCGATCAGCCCGAGGAAGAGGTACTCGAGCGCGACCACCGGCAGGCCCGATGCCCCCGCCCCGAGTGGGTCGAAGGTCGAGTACAGGAGCTCCTTCCAGAACGCGCCCACGATCAGCAGCACGATCAGCCCCAGGATCACCAGTGCGATCAGGTCGGTCGTGCTGGTGCCCAGAACGTCGCCGAACAGGAAGCCGAACAGGTCGCCGACGTAGTTCGGGATCGTACTGAAGAGGAAGACCCCGAACGCGAACATGCCCGCGAAGAGGACGCCGATCGCGGTGTCCCCGCGAAGCCTCCCGCGGCGCGTGATCCAGCCGATCGCCAGGGACGTCCCGACTGCCGCGATCGTCGCACCGATGTAGAACGGCGCACCGAGGAGGTATGCGGCCACGACACCGGGAAATGACGCGTGGCTCAGGGCATCGCCCATGAATGCCAGCCCGCGCAGCACCATGAACGCACCGATCACGGCGCACACGAGCCCGACGATCGCCGACGCGGCGATGGCGCGAAGGAAGAACTCATACGCGAGCGGATCGCTGAGGAACGTCATGGTCGCCCGCCTGGCACGTCGGCGGCATCGTCGTGGTGATGGATCTCTCCGCGAGCCGCTTCATCGTGGTGGTGCGCGTCATCGATGAGCGCGACCCGATCGCCGACGAACAGGAGGTGCCCGCCGTAGGTCCGGAGCAGGACGTCCGTGTCCATGACCAGGCTCGCGTCGCCCTGGGCGACGATCGTCCGGTTCACCGCGACGATCGATCGAAAGTGCTGGGCAGCGGAAGCCAGGTCGTGGGTGCTCGCAATGACCGTCTTGCCGGCCCGCGACTCCCGGTCGAGGATCTGCATCAGGTCCTCCTGTGTCGCGGCGTCCACGCCCGTGACGGGCTCGTCGAGCAGGTAGAGCTCCGGTTCCGAGGCGAGCGCACGAGCCAGGAACACGCGGCGTCGCTGGCCACCGGATAACGCGCCGATCTGACGGCGAGCGAAATCGGACATGCCGACCTGGTCGAGGGCCGCGGCGACCGCAGCGTGATCAAGGGAGCCCGGGCGCCTGACTGCCCCGAGTCGCGGATAGCGACCCATCATCACGACATCGGCCGCGCAGACAGGGAAGCTCCAGTCGACCGCCTCGGCCTGGGGCACGTAGGCAACCGACCGGGCATGCGCTCCGGGTGCATCGCCGAGGACCGTGATTTCGCCCGCCCACGGTCGCAGCAGACCCGCGATCAGCTTCAGGAGCGTGCTCTTCCCGCCGCCATTCGGCCCGACGACTGCCGTGAGCGCGCCGGTTTCCAGCTCGAGGTTCACGGCCTCGAGGACCGGTCGGTCGTCGTACCCGACGCTCACGTCCCGCAGGTGAATGCTGGCGGTCATCGAAGTGCTCCAACGAGTTGCTCGACGTCCCAGCGGATCATCGCCTCGTAGCTGGTGATCGGATCGTCGCCGAGCGTGTCGTCGTACAGATTAGACACCACGATCGCACCGGTCTCGCGCGCGATCTGGTCGATCAGCGTGGTCGGGAACTGGTCCTCGCTGAAGATTGCGCGGACGCCCGTCCGCCGGATGGCGTCGATGAGCGCGGCAATCTCCCCGGCACTCGGGTCCTGTCCCGGCGCTTCGACGGCCACGCCGACCACCGTGAGCCCATAGGCGCGCGCGAAGTAGGGCAGGGCATCGTGGAAGGTCACGAACTGCCGATTGGCGGGCGGGATCGTGTCGATCTGGCCCCGCACCCAGGCGTCGAGCTCGGCCAACGTGCCGGCGAACGCGGTGGCGCTGGCGTCGATGTCAGGCGCGTGCGCGGGATCTGCGGCTTTGAGCGAGGTCGCGATTCGCTTCGCATAGATGGCGGCATTGGCTACATCCATCCAGAGGTGAGGGTTCTGCGTCGTCGGCGAGTCGCCGCGGAGCAGCGTCACGCCCGGAAGATCCTCACCAAGCTTTACGACCGGGGCGCCGTTGGAGGCGGATTGAATGGTCTTCTCGAGCCAGTCGTCGAGCCCGAGCCCGTTCATGAAGAAGAGCTTCGCGCCCGCGACGGCGCGCAGATCCGCGGGGGTGGGCTGATAGGTGTGGACGTCGGCACCGCGTGGTACGAGGCTCGTGACGGAGACCCGAGATCCCCCCACGTTGCGGACGAGATCGGCGAAGACGGACGAAGTCGTCACCACGGCGATCGGCGCCCCCGGGACCGGGCTGGTGGGAACCGTGCCGCTGCCGGTCCCGCAAGCCGCGACGAGCAGGACGAAGGGCAGGAGCAGTCGGGGGCCACGCATTGCCCGCTCAATACTGAGACTGAGTCGCAGTTGGTGTCAAGGGTTTTGGGGTAGGCGGGTTCGTGGCGCCGGGCAGCGTACGATGCCGTCTCGCGCTTATGTCGCGCGACGGCGCCAGTGCATGCCACACCAGCGGGGAGGTCGAGCCGTGCGGGATCGAAACTCAGCCCTGTCGGGCGCCGGAATCTGGAACGCCAGCTGGCCGGTGCAGATCCTGGCTGCTGCCGTGCTCGGGGCGCTGGGCGTGTTCATGCTCGTTGATCCCGCGCGCGCGGAGTTGTTCGCGGGGCTCGTCCTGGCCGGGTACTTCCTGGTCGACGGGATCCGGTATGTCGTGACGAGGTTCGGCGCGAAGGAGTTCGGCCGCATCGGTGAACTCGAATCCGTGCGGGCCGGAATCGGGCTGCTGACCGCGGCACTCCTCTTCGGCCTGTCGTTTCTGGACGCGATCACCCTGGCGGGGACTCGACTGATCCTCGCCGTGGGGTCCATTCCGTTCGGTCTGCTGGGCCTCGCGATCGTCCTGTTAGGCATGGGCGCGGGCTTGCGATGGACGTTGGCCGCGGCGAGCGTGGTCGTGACGGCCTATGGCGTCCTGCTCGCCTACACCCAGTTCGTGGACGCGGCCGGGTTCGCAACGATCCTCACGATCGTGGCCGCGATCGCCCTGCTCGGTGCCGCGATTCTTGCGGTCCGAGCGATCCTCGGTGCGCGATCGGCCTCCGCAAGCGCGCCCGGACTCGACGGTTCTTGAGTCTCGATCCTGCTTCGGAGGGCATCCTCGCGCTGATTCCTGCCCATGACGAAACCGGGCACATCGCCACGGTCGTCCGGGGAGCCGCGGCGCATCTGCCGGTCCTCGTTGTGGATGATGGATCGACCGACTCGACCGGCATCGAAGCGGCCGAGGCCGGAGCGAATGTCCTGAACCAGGACCCGAACCAGGGCAAGGGAGCCGCGCTTCGTGCGGGGTTCCGGCGAGCCCTCGCGGATGGCGCGTCGGCTGTTGTCACCCTCGACGGCGACGGCCAGCACGATCCGGCGGAACTCACGCGGTTCCTCGATGCGGAGGCCGAGGCGACAGCCGAACTCATCGTCGGCCGACGCGACTTCTCGAAGATGCCCCTGGTCCGGCGCGCCTCCAACTGGGCCGGCACTGCGCTCCTGTCGGTGGCCGTCGGGCGCTGGATCCCCGACAACCAGTCCGGGTACCGGCTGATCGGGCGGCGCCTCATGACCGCCATGCTCGATAGCCGTGAGGATGGCTTTGCGTTCGAGGTGGAGATGATCGCGGTCTGTCTCCGCGAGGACTGGCCGATCCGCTGGGTCCCGATCTCAACGATCTACGGTGATGAGCGGAGCCATATCCGGCCGCTCCACCACCTGAGCGAGTTCGTGGCGGTCGCCGTGCGGGCCCGGAAGATCGTGAGGGGCGGACGGGTCTAGGTCGTCCGGAGTCCTGGATCGTCGGGATGCGGTGGATTGCACGCCGAGCGTGCGTATCTCCCCGTTGAGGCGATCACCGACCCATTTCCGCTCGCCGAGCGTGCAAAGACGAGCCGGTGGGCCGTGCGCCACCGATCCCCGCACGCTTGGCGTGCAGTACGAGGCCCCAGGTCCGGGCCGACTCGAGATACGCACGCCCACCGTTCAAGGGACGGTGCGCAGAGCGCCGCTCTCGCGGTCGCGGGCGGGCCCCACCCGTTTTGGTCAGCCCAACTTCAGCTGGGGCAGGACTTCCTTGCCGAAGACCTCGATGAACTCGGCCTGGTTACGTCCGACGTTGTGGAGATGGATCTCATCGAACCCCATATCCACGTAGTGCTGGATGTGGGCGGCGTGCGCGGCGAGGTCGGCTGTCATGAGGACGCGGTTCTTGAAGTCGTCCGGCCCGACCATTTTGGCCATCGCCGCGAAGTCCTCGGGGTTCTTGATGTCCTGCTTGGGGAAGGGCATCCCGCCGTTCGGCCACTCGAGGACGGCCTGGTCGATGGCCTCCTGGTCGGTCCGGGCCCACGAAACGTGGATCTGGAGGAGTTTCGGTGAGAGCGACGGGTCCTTGCCGGCCTCGCGGGCGCCCTCCTCGTACTTGCCCCAGATCATGCCGATCTTCTCGTCGGCGGCACCAACGGTGATGATCCCGTCGGCGAACATGCCCGTCTTCTTCGCATTGATCGGGCCGGCTGTCGCCACGTAGATCGGGACGGGTTTCTCAGGCCGTGTGTAGAGCTTGGCGCTCTCGAGGGTGAAGTGCTCGCCCCGGTGCTTGACCACGTTCCCGGTGAACAGCTTGTTGATGATCTCGATGCTCTCGAACATCATCGCGCTGCGCACGCCGATCTCGGGCCAGACGCCACCGACGACGTGTTCGTTCAAGGCCTCGCCGGCCCCGAGGCCAAGGTAGAAGCGACCGGGGAACATCGCACCGAGCGTCGCCGCGGCGTGGGCGATGACGGCGGGGTGGTAGCGAAATCCCGGGCACGTGACGGCAGTGCCGAACGGCAGCGACGTTCGCGTCCCGAGCGCCCCCATGAAGGCCCACGCAAAGGCGCTCTGTCCCTGCTGGGGCGTCCACGGATGGAAGTGCTCACTGACCATGAAGCCGGCCTCGAAGCCCGCCACCTCGGCCTGGGCGCACCAATCCAGCAGATCCGTCGGGTGGAACTGCTCGAGCATCGCCGCATAGCCGATCTTCGCCATCGCGCTGGCCTCCGGATCAGGCAGCCACTCACTGTCGCCGCGCGTCAGCCCATGGTACGGCAGGGTCGAGTTCACCCAGATCCGTGGCGCGCCGGTCACCTGCTGCGGTACGGTTCGAGGCCATGAGCGAAGGCACACGTCTTGGGCGGCTCCGCTCGGCGCTCACCGCGGCGCCGGAGTACCCGGCCACGGACGCCGATCGGCGCACGTTCCGCGTCCTCGGACTCGAGCTTCCGCTGCGCGCCACGGTGGCGATCCTGGTGATGACGCTGGTCGTCCTGTTCGACTTCTCACGGACCGCCATTCCGTTCGAGGTCCAGGAGATGGGACGCGCAGCGGCCGCGAATCGCTACCAGGCGCTCGAGCGAGTGATCCTCTTCGGCCTGGTCCCGGCACTCGTGATCCTGTTCG
>JBBQMH010000007.1:0-58470 GCA_038328755.1 Candidatus Limnocylindrales bacterium | reverse complement strand
AGGACGGAGGGAAACGGGATCGTCCGCTTGAAGATGCGGGCCGATTCGCGGAAGTTGCCCTCGGCGTTCTGCTTGAGGAAGCCTGGGATGTCGATGCGGCTGGGGCACTTGTTCTGGCAGGGCGGCAGGCAGTAGGCGTTGTGGTCGCTGAAGATCAGTTCGAGGTTCGTCCGGCGGAGGCGCCGCAACTCCTCGGTCTGGGTCTCGACCTTCATCCCGTCTTCGCAGGTCCGCGAGCAGCTGATCGGCGGGTGCTCCTCGCCCTCGACCTCGACCACGCACATCCGGCAGGCGCCAAAGCCAGGCAGCTTGGGCTCGTAGCACAGCGTCGGGATCTCGATCCCGTTGTCCCGGCAGACCTCGAGGATCGTCTGGCCCTCGTGGCCCTCAACGATGCGGCCGTCGACCTCGATCCGGATGCGCGGCGTGCTCTGCGGGCGCTGCGGCGACTGCGTCGTCAGCAGGCGCTCGGCGAGCGTGTCATCACGCGGCACCATCGTGTCGAGCACGGCCGGCTTGTCGGGGCGGCTCTCGGGGCGCGTGATCAGGTCAGCCATGGTCGGGGCCTCAGTGCGTCGCGCTCGCTGTCATCGCAATCGGATGACAGACGCCCGCGGGGCAGGAGCTGCGCTCGAGATGCTCGTCGAGTTCCGCTCGGAAGTATCGCATCCCGCTGACCAGCGGGAGGGTCGCAAGTCGCTCGTGATCGCACAGCGCCGATCCGACGATATCGGCGGCCAGGTCGGTCAACAGATCGAGGTCGCCGGCGCGCGAGGTGCCGGCAGCGAGGCGATCGCCGATCTCCGACAGGCGGCGCGTCCCGATCCGGCACGGGATGGTCTTGCCGCACGCTTCGTCCGCGCAGTAACGGGTCAGCACACGCGCCAGGTCCACGATGCAGACTCGATCGTCGGCCACGATCACGGACCCGGATCCGACATGGGCGCCAGCGGCGCGCAGGCCAGCGAAGGTGTACGGCACGTCCAGCGCGTCCGGTGGCAGGATGCCACCCGAGGGCCCGCCGACGAGGACCGCCTTGACGGGCCGGGCACCGCTGCCAACGAGGTCGACGATCTTGCGCAGTGGCGTACCCATCGGCACCTCGGCGATGCCGGTTGCCTCCGGCCCCCGGACCTGGACGAGCATCGTGCCGGGGCAGTCCCGCGCGCCGATCTTCGCGTACGCCTCGGAACCATTGCTGATGATCCATGGGATCGCGGCCAGGGTCTGGACGTTGTGGACGACGGTCGGAAGGCCGCGCAGCCCGCTCGACGCCGGATGCGGCGGACGCTGCTCCGGCTGTCCGCGCTTGCCCTCGAGGGCCTTGAGCAGGATGGTCTCCTCGCCGAGGAGATAGGCGCCCTGGACCGTCCGCACGGACATGTCGAGGTGGCGCCCCTGGCCGAACGTGTCCGGCCCGATGAGCCCGGCTTCCTGCGTGGCCGCGATCGCGGTCTCCATGGTCCTGACAGCCGCCTCGGCAGTGGCGCGGATGGCGATGATCGCCTCCCCGGCGCCAATGGCCAGGGCGGCGATCGCCAGGCCCTCGATGACGGCGTATGGATTGCGCTCCATGAGCACGTGGTCGGTCGTCGTTGATGGGTCGGAGCCGTAGCCGTTGGCCACGACGATCCGCTCCGCCGCGGGTGTGGAGCTCGCGGTCCGCCACTTGTCGGCGGCCGGATAGCCGGCGCCGCCCCGGCCCCGCAGCCCGGATGCCCCGATCGCCGCAATGGTGCCGGTCGGCCCGAGGTCGCGGATCGCCATTCGAAGCGCGCTGAAGGCCTCGGCGGCGATGGCGGCATCGAGATCCACCGGATCAGCCGCGGGCTTCTTCGGGAGCAGGACGGATGGCCAGTCCTTCGGGGTTACGAGCATCGTCACCTCGGTCATGCGTCACCACCCGGTCGACCGGTGAGGGAAGCGCCAAGGCCGGCGAGATACGAGGCATCGCCCGGCCGGCTGGTGCCCGGCGCATCCGGGGACCGTGGAGCGTCGCCCGCGACAACGGGTGGGTCGAAGCGGAGGTGGGCGTAATACGAGGCGGTGCCGTAGATCTGCGCGTACCACGTCCCGGTCGTCTGGCTGATCCGCTTCAGGGCGGCGACGGGCAGGTAGCCGTAATGCGCCTGGACGCCCTCGAGAATGGCCAGGAGATGCGCCGGGTCGTGATCGAATCCTTCGAGGATCGCGTCCACTGGCCCGACGTCGAGGCCCTCGAACGGGGTGTACGCCGGGTCGGGTACCGGACGGCCGGATCGGCGCAGCGCCGACTCCTCGCGCCGTTCGCCATAGGTCTCGGCTGCGCCCCAGTGAACGTGGAAACGGCCCTTCGTGTCCATGCCACCCATATCGATGCACTCGATCGGGCAGGCCTGGGCGCACTGGAAGCAGGTCTCGCACTTGAGCGTGCCGTACTCGTCATAGAGGAGCTGCAGCCGGCCGCGGAACCTGGGCGGAATGTCCGCCTGCACCTCCGGGTAGCGGATGGTCGCTTTCGGCTGGAAGAAGCGCCGCAGGGTCAGGGCCATGCCGCGCGCGAGGCCAAGGCCGGGAATAAGACTCATCGAACCGTTCTCATGAACCCACCACCACGACGGCAGCGGCGGTCGCGAACAGGTTGAGCAGGGCTGCCGGGAGGAGCCACTTCCAGGCGAAGCCCATCAGCTGGTCGATCCGGACGCGGGGCAAGGTGCCGCGCATCCATACGAAGAGGAATACGAAGCCGAACGTCTTGGCCATGAACCAGACGAGGCCCGCGACCCAGTCGAAGCTCACGTATGCCCAGGCGAACGTCAGCCCGCCGGCCACGACGTTGAACAGGACGAACCCGACGATCAGGGCGACCCACCAGCGCATCGAGCTGCGCAGCAGGTAGAAGGGTGCGGCCAGGACGAGGGTGCCGATGACGGGTACGAGGGCGATGAGGAAGAGGAGCGGGATGCCCAGCGAGCCCGGATCCAGCGCGAGCGACAGGTCCGGGAACGGGAACGGTGCATTCCAGCCGCCGAGGAAGAGAACGACGGTGAGCGCGGACAGGATGAACACGTTGACGTACTCGGCGAAGAAGAAGAAGCCGAAGCGCATCCCCGAGTACTCGGTGGCGAAGCCCGCGACGATCTCTGAATCTGCCTCGCTCAGGTCGAATGGCGTCCGGTTGCCCTCGGCCGTGGCCGCGATGAAGAAGATCACGAAGCCGAGTGGCTGGCGGAACACGAACCAGTCGGTGAACCAGCCGGATTGCTGCTGGACGATCTGGTTGAGGCTCATCGTTCCGGCCAGGATCAGGAGACCCACCACGGACAGGGTCAACGGGATCTCGTAGCTGACGATCTGAGCCGCCGACCGGAGTCCACCGAGCAGCGAGTACTTGTTGTAGCTGGACCAGCCGCCCATCAGGAGTCCGACCACCCCGAGTCCGCCAACCGCGAAGAAGTAGAGCAGCCCGATGTTGAAATCCTGTCCGTAGAGGCCCGGAGCAAAGGGCAGGACGAGGAGCGTCATGACCGCGGCGCCATACGTCACCACCGGTGCCCAGGTGAAGACGACCGGATCGGCGCCGGTCGGTGTGAAGTCCTCCTTGGTGAGCACCTTCAGGCCATGCACCACCGATTGGACGGCACCGGCCGGGCCGACCCGATCGGGACCAACCCGCAGGTTCATGAAGGCGATGACCTTCAGCTCCATATAGATGATGACGAACGCGACCGGGATCGTGATCACCAGGGTGATCGTGGCGGCCGCAAGGAAGCGAACGAAGTCGAGGTTGGACTGGACGAGGTCCCAGGCGGCTCCCCCGAACAGCACGATCGTGGCGACGAGGCCGGCGCTGAGCACGGCGAGCAGCGGCACGACCGTGAACACGATCTTGCCGGGCAGCGTCAGGTGGCCCCAGGCCCGCCCCAGACTGCTCACTTGTCGATCCCGCCCATGATCGGATCGAGCGACGCATTGATGGCCATCCAGTCGGCGATCAGGCCGCCCGGAGCCAGGACGTTGAAGCTCTGGAGATGGAGGAAGCTCGGGTCGTGGATCCGGAAGCGGAAGGGCTGATCCGTCCCGTCGCTGATGGCGTAGATCCCGTACTCACCACGCGGCCCCTCGACCGCCGCGAATGCCCGGCCCGGACGGGGCCGCAACAGGCGCGGCAGCTTCGCCGTGACCGGTCCATCGGGCATCTGGTGGAGGCACTGGTCGATGATTCGGAGGCTCTGCTTGACTTCGTCGATCCGGAGCAGGTAACGCGCCAGCGAGTCGCCCTCGGACCGCGTCGGGATATCGAAGTCGAGCTCGGGATAGACGCTGTACGGGTGGGCGCGGCGGAGGTCGAACGGAACGCCCGACGCGCGGAGGTTCGGGCCGGTCCAACACATACCGAGTGCCGTCTCGCGGTCCATCACGCCGACGCCGCGATTCCGCCGAACGAAGACCTCGTTCTCGTTGAGCAGGGTGGTGTTCGACATGACCTCGGAGCCGGCGCGACTCATCCAGTCGCCCAGGCGACTCATGAAGTCGTGGTTCAGGTCCCCGTTCACGCCGCCGATCCGGAAGTAGTTGAAGAGCATCCGCTGGCCGGTGATCGACGCGAGCAGGTCGACGATCTCGTCCCGCTCGATGAAGCTGTACAGGATCGGCGTGATCCCGCCGAGATCGAGGGCATGGAAGCCCATCGCCAGGAGGTGGCTCGAGATCCGGTTCAGCTCGCCCGTCAGGACGCGGATGTACTCGGCTCGGGGCGGCACCTTCACATCCAGGAGCTTCTCGTAGGCCATCACCGCCGGCCACTCGCAGAAGAGCGAGGAGACGTACTCGAGTGGATCCATGTAGGCGATCGTCTGGTGCAGATCTGCGTTCTCGCACAGCTTCTCCACCCCGCGATGGAGATAGCCGAGGACCGGGTCCAGGTCGACGATCCGCTCGCCGTCGAGCTTCATGACGACGCGCAGGACGCCATGCGTCGCCGGATGGTGGGGCCCCGCGTTGAGGAACATCTCCCCTTCGCCGAGGGTGTAGAACTCTGCCTCCCGCTCCGTCCGGGGCGGGTACGGCGGCACCGGCTCGTAGACGCCTACCCCGTCGTCGAGCATGACCCGCGGGTCGTCGGCCGACTGATGCAGGCCGATGAACCGCGGGTCGTCGGCCGACGGATGCTGGCCGATGACCCGGGGGTCGTCGGCCGACGGATGCTGGCCGGTCTTGGTCGTCATGCCTTCGTCCGCCTGATGGACCCAGCCGGTGTCGCGAGCGGGGCATTCGCTCGCTCCATCTGACGAGCACCCTCGCCCGGAGAGCGCGCTGCGTCGTCCGGCAGCAGGAAGTCCTTGCGGAGTGGGAAGCTCAGATAGTCGGGTGGCATGAAGATCCGGCGCAGGTCTCGATTCCCCTCGAACACGATCCCGAACATGTCGTAGGCCTCGCGCTCGAGCCACTCGGCGCCCTTCCAGAGGAACGTGATCGATGGGACCCGCGGCTCGTCGCGGGGGATACCGTCGGCGATGACCCGGAGCCAATCGGCGGTCGTCTCGCTCCAGAGGTGGTACACGACCTGCATGTGCTCGCCGGTATCGACGCCGGCCAGGTCGGCGAGCAGTTCGAACCGCAGATCCGGCTCGTCGTGCAGCGAGCGCAGGACGTCCGGCACGTCCTTCGGCGCGATTCGCAGTTCGGTCTCATCGTGGCGCTGGCGAAGGGGCCCGGTCAGGACGTCGCCAAAGCGCGCCTCAAGGCGCGTCCGCAGGGCTCGATCCATGGGCTAGATGCCCTCCGGGACCGTGGGACCGACCGCCCGTTCAGGCCAGTGGCCACGGCGGTCCTTGACCAGCTGCTGGAGCTTCATCATCCCGTAGATCAGGCCCTCGGGGCGGGGCGGGCAGCCGGGGACGTAGACGTCCACCGGGAACAGGCGGTCGATCCCCTCGATCGTGCTGTAGCTCCGCTTGTAGCGGCCGCCGGAGCAGACGCAGTCGCCCATCGCCACGCACCATTTCGGCTCGGGCATCTGCTCCCAAAGCCGGAGCAGGGGTCCGGCCATCTTCGTCGTCAGCGTGCCGGCGACGATGAGCACATCGGCCTGCCGCGGCGAGGCGCGGAAGGGAAACATGCCCCAGCGGTCGATGTCGTTCTTGGAGGTCGCCGAGGACATCATCTCGAACGCACAGCAGGCGAGTCCGGAGAGGAGCGGCCAGAGGCTGTTCGCGCGGAGCAGATCCAGGACGTAGTCCGCCTTCGTCGGGATGATCTCCAGCGCACCGCTCCAGCGCGCGTCGTCCCGCGACGCGAGACCCGAGGCCTCGAGCTCGCGCAGGTGGGTCAGGTCGTTCGGTTGCCCACCGCCATAGGCGTTCGGGTCGGCAGCCGACCACAGCTCGTTTCGAACGACGAGCGGAACGGTCGCGCCGGTCGGGCCCGCCACGACAAGGGCGCTCGAGGGCGGATCGGTTGGCGCGACCGCCTCCACTTCGGACTCCCGGCCCTCGACGTTCATCGCCATGTCAGGACGCCCTTGCGCCAGGCGTAGGCGAGTCCGATCAACAGGATGCCGACGAACACCAGCATGCTCACGAACCCGCCGAGGAGCAGGTCGCGGAAGACGATGGCCCAGAGGTAGATGAAGATGACCTCGATGTCGAATGCCACGAACAGCAGGGCATAGATGTAGAACGACAGCCCGAACCGGCCGTGCGTGTCGCCGTAGGTATCGATGCCGGATTCGTAGGGCAGGCCCTTGTGCACGTCGCCGCGATTCCGGTGCGACAGCAACCAGGCCGCCCCGAAGGTCACGAACGTGAACGAGATGGCCGCGATGGCGAACCCGACGATGTACCAGATCCCGGTCAACGGATCCTCACTCCAAACGGCGGCGGTTTCCGGGCGACGTTCGCTGCTGGGGCGGCACGTCCTGGGCGGGACGACCCTGCGGGCCAATCGCAACAAACCGTCCGCGCACTGCCGTCGCCCCTCGGCATTCTAGCAGGGGCAACCGGTCCGGCAGGGTCGCCGATTCGCCAGTATCGGACGAGTCGGCGGGCCGTTCTACGAACGGGCTGGAAGGCGGAACGAGAGCCCCCGCAAGGGCGCATCGACCGGGATTCCGCGACCGAAAAGGAGGACCGCGAAGCGGCCGGTGGCAGCTGGATCGAGCAGCCGGAACATGGCCGACCGCGCCTCGAGATAGCCCCCGAGTTCGACGCCCGGAGCGGTCTGCAGCTCCACCAGCAGATCGCCGGCTCCCAGCCCGGCCAGGAACTCCGCCTGGGTCGTGGTCCCGAGGTGGACGAGGCCAGCACGGGCCGCCGCTGACTCCACGGCGGTCAGGTCCACGTGTGCGGTCAGGTCCTGCCGCCCGATGTTCGCGAACGGGTCGTCGTGGACTCCATGATGGACATAGGCTCGCAGGAGGCTCCCTCTCGTCGGTGTGTAGAGGGCTGCGGCGGGATGCCCGTAGTCGATGGCCACGAACAGGCCGCGGGACAAACCGGCCGCGGCCTCGGCGACCCAGCCGTCCAGCGCCAGGCAGACCTCGGCGAGCTGGCCCGGGGCCAGCCGGATGCTCTCCCGAGCCAGCCGATCGACCAGCTGGGGGGTCGACGGCGGGCCATCGGCAAACATGAAGGCGCCGTCGGCGCCGAGTTCCACGAACCGTTCGACGAGGTTGCCCTCGGCGGTTCCGAGGACCTGGTGGACAGGCAGTGCGTCGAGCACCTCGTTGGCGAGGACCACTCCGATGACTGGCCGCCCGTCGTCGGCCTCCAGCACGTCGGTGGCCCCAACCGCCGCCAGCCGTTCGCGGACCTGGCGGTCCCGGTCCGAGGACCGCTCAGCGATGCGATATCGGATCACCTCGCGAAGCGGCGACTGCGCGCGGGTCAGTCCGTCGATCAGGCCGGCCGCGAGGGCGCCGGAACCAGCTCCGAACTCGCGTACAGTGAACGGATCGGGACGGCCGAGCAGCTCCCAGACCTCCACGACCTGGCGCGCCACGGCCCAGCCAAAGATCGGGTGGGACTCAGGGGCCGTCAGGAAGTCCGCGGTCCGCCCTGGGCCGCGACCACCTGAAACGTAGTAGCCATGGTCCGGGTCATACAGGGCGAGCTCCATGAACCGGGCGAAGGTCATCGGTCCGGATTCGTGGATCTCGCGCTCGATCCGCTCGACGAGTTCGGGCTCGTGTCCGGGTGCCGCGCGCGGCACGAGGTCGGCCGGTCGGCGGAGACCCGGTTCCATGCGCTCGCTCATCGGGCTGCGGCCCGGCCCAGGAGGAGCCGAAGCCCCGGGCCGACGAGGGTGTGTCCACCCAGCGCGACCGGGATCGGTGCCTCGAGCGCCGAGTGGGTCAATGCTTGGAGCCACGGATCTTCGACCTCGTCCGGCAGGAGCAGGTCGCTCGCGAACCGGTCCTCGACCGCCGGCCAGGCCGCTTCGTCCCGTCCAAGTCGATGCGCGAGGAGGATGCGGGTGTCGATCACCGCCGCGTCGGCGAGCTCAGCAACGATGCGCCTAAGAGCCTGCGGGCCGTCGCGATCGAGGAGCAGGCCGAGCGTCGATCGGGGCGGACGCTGATCGTTCGCCGCGGTTCGCATCCCGCGCTCTTCGACAAGCGCGCGAGTGCGGCAGGCCGTCGATTCCTCGAGCCACCTGATCGTGCCGGCCGAGGTCCGCCCGGCCACCAGGAGCTCGGCCCGCGGGTTCCAGGAGACGGTCCTGATGCGCGTCGCCACAGCACGGACGCGATCGGTCGTCGGATCGCCGACCGGGCCGACACGCGCCACGATGGCGTCGATCGGTGTGTCGAGGTCGACCTGGAGACGCCAGCGGGATCGCAGGTCACGGACCTCCACGCCTCGCTCTGCGAGCCAGCGCGGAAGGCCGTTGTCGGCCGTGACGTCGGGCAGGTCGGCGAAGCTGACCTCAGCCGGGATGGCCAGGATATCGGAGGAGTAGCGGTTGTTCGACAGGGCGTGGCCCGCGCCCGCCGCCGCGGCGACGAACGCCCGACGGTCGGAGGGGTTGGCGAGCGGAACACTGCCCGACCCGAGGACGACCATCCCGTTGCCGGCGTCGAGGGCGGCGAGCCGTCGAAGGCGGGCCCCGAACGACGCGCCATCCGGCCGGGTCTCGATGATCCGGACCGTGGCGCCGGCGGCCTCGAACCCGCGGGCCTGCCGGGCAGCGTTCGCCGCTCGCGTCGCCGCGAAGGCCGCCTCGAGGGGACCAGCACCCGAACCCGGCAGCGCGTGAAGGATGATGGCGATCACACGGCGCACCCCGTGAGTGTAGCGAGAGAGGCGAGGCGGCCCCCCTTGGCCGATGCGGTAGTCTGGCCTGGCGCGACGGCTTGCCACGTCAGCGAAGCAACCTGCGCGACACGCACGAGAGCGATCCTTGCCGAAGCCTCTGAGGCCCTTTGCCGCCTTGACGCTCGCGTTGTGGCTGGCCGTGGTGTTCGCGGGCCTGCCACTGGCCAACCCATCCCCGGCCTCCGCCGCGATCGTCACTGCCTACACCTCGACCAGCCGCGAGCCGATCGCGCCGGGCGTCCAGTACGACCAGGGTCGGATCGTGACAAGCACCGGCATCCAGGCTGTCAACATCGTCGAGGTCGACCTGTCCAGCCCTGATATCTCACTCGAAGCGGCGCTCTCGAACGGCCGAGTGACCGGGCTCGAGAAGGTCAGCATGCAGGCCCGAAATCGCTCATACGAGGGTCACCGTGTCGTGGCCGCGATCAATGGCGATGTCTGGGCCGGCTACTCCAACGACATGGCGCATGCCCCCAATGGCCTCCATGTGGAAGCGGGTGAGCTGGTGACCACCGCGCTGGGCGCGCGACCGACGTTCGGGGTTGGGGCCGACGGGCGCCCGATGCTCGGCTCGCCTCGCGTCACCGTCACCCTGGGGACGAGCCTTGGGACGAAGTTCGTGATCACCCGGGTCAATCAACTTCGACGGTCGAGCGAAGTCGTCCTGTACACCCCGCGCTTCGCCAGCCGGACGAGCAGCGCCGCGACGGGGATCGACATCGTCATCGGCGGATTTGCACTCCCGCTGCGCGTATCTGGATCGTGGACCGGTTTCGTCACGACGGTCAGGCCGGCCGAGGGTGGCTGGTTGATTGATCCAGGGACGGTGATCCTGACGGTGCCGGCGACATCGCCGCTCGCCGCGCTGGCGCCCGGCGAGCCAGTCACGCTGACGAGCGCGGTGACCGAGGGCTGGGAGTCGATCCAGCAGGCCGTCGGAGGGCGCGAGTGGATCGTGCGCGACGGAGCGGTCAGCATCTCCCCTCGTCCGACCAGCGCCGACCAGCTCTTTGCCCGCAGCGCGGTGGGCCTGACCGCGGACGGTCGTCTGATCCTGGTAACCGTGGACGGTGGGCAACCGGGTTGGAGCAGGGGAATGCGCCTCCCCGAGCTCGCTGAGCTGATGCTCTCGCGTGGGGCGGTCATTGCGCTCAACCTCGATGGCGGCGGCTCTACGGCACTGGCCATCCGTCGTGCTGGAGAGAGCGGGCCGGTCCTCGTCAACCGGCCCTCGGATGGCCTGGAGCGGGGCGTCACCAACAGCATCCAGGTCATCAGCAGTGTGCCCACCGGGCCGCTCTTCGCCCTGAATGTCCGGCCCGGTTCCGCGAGCGTCTATCGAAATGGCACCGTGGCCATCACGTTCAAGGGGGTGGATGCCGGCTATAACGCGGTCCCGCTCGCACCGAGTCAGGTGAGCTGGTCGGTGACGGCACCGATCGGGAACGTCGATGCGGCCGGTCGGTTCGTGGCGACGGCTCCCGGAACCGGGCAGGTCGTCGTGACGGCCAGTGGCGTCTCGGGCGCGGCCACGATCACGGTGCTCGACGACTCGACGCCACCGGTCACCGGGCCGCCCCGGATCAACCTGCCGGTCAACGGCCGGATCGGTTCGGGCGTGCCGGTCACGATCGCCTGGGATGCGGCTGTGGAAACAGGGTCGGGGGTCGTGGCGTACGAACTCCAGCGCAGTGTGAACGGCCAGGCATGGATGACGATGCCCAAGGCGTCGGCTGCTGCGCGAATCACGACGCTCACCATGCCTCGTGATCGGACCTATCAGTTCCAGGTCCGCGCGGTTGACCTGGCGGGAAATGTCGGCGCCTGGGCCACCGGGGAGACCTTCCGGCTGACCGTTGCCCAGGAGACCAGTCGCGCCGTAACGTTCGTCAAGGGAGCCTGGGTTTCGGCTGCATCGAAGTGGTACGACGAGGGTGCGGCACGGACGACCCGGATCGCCGGCGCGATCGCGCGGTTCACGTTCACCGGGACCTCGCTCGCCTGGGTCGCTTCGGTCAGCCCGCTTCGCGGCGCCGCCGGCGTCTATATCGACGGCGTCTTCGCCGGCAACGTCAACACCTATCGCTCAGTTGCGGCCTCGAGGTTGCTGGTCTTCAGCCGGACCTGGCCGACCTCGGCGCAGCGAACGATCGAGATTCGCACTGCCGGGACGCCGGGCCATCCTCGGGTCGATGTGGATGCCTTTGTCGTGCTGACGCCGACCGCGGGACTCACGCCACCCACGGCACCAACCACGGCCCCCGCGCCTTCGCCTTCCCCGACCCCGCAGGCCAGTGCGGACGCCGTGCTCGTCGGCGCCGGCGACATCGCGTCATGCGGCCTGACGGCGGACAGCGCGACGGCGAAGGTCGTCGCGGGCATCGCCGGGACCGTCTTCACCGCCGGTGACAATGCCTACGAACGTGGAACCGCCGCGGAATTCCGGGACTGCTATGGCCCGACCTGGGGCGCCTTCCGCGATCGCACCTACCCGGCACCGGGCAACCACGATTACGGGACGTCGGCGGCCGGAGGCTACTTTGGCTATTTCAGCTCCCGGGCGGGTCCGGCCGACAGTGGCTGGTATGCCTATGACCTCGGCACCTGGCGGATCTACGCCCTGAACTCGAATTGCGCCATCGTGGGCTGCGCTGCCGGGTCGGCACAGGTGCAATGGCTGCGCGCCGACCTGGCGACCAATCCGCGGACCTGCGTCCTGGCCTACTGGCACCATCCGCGCTTCAGCTCCGGGGAGCACGGCAGCGACGCGACCGTGGGGCCACTCTGGGATGCCCTCTACACGGCAGGGGCGGAGGTGATCGTCAACGGACACGATCACGACTACGAACGGTTTGCGGCCCAGACTCCTGGTGGGGTCGCTGACCCGGTGACGGGCATCCGCGAATTCGTCGTCGGCACCGGCGGAGCAAGCCTGCGCGGCTTCTCGACCATCCGCGCGAACAGCGAGATTCGCAACAGCACCTCGCACGGAGTCCTCAAGCTGACCCTCGCCGCGAATGGCTACACGTGGCAGTTCGTTCCAGCCGGCAGCGCCACGTTCAAGGACACGGGCAGCGGATCCTGTCGCTGACGACGCCACGCGGCGTCAAGCGTGGAGGATGATGGCCGCAAACCGGGTCAGCGGGTGAGTCCAGCGAGGAGTCCCGGGATCACGATGGGCAGCGTCAGAACGTACGTCGGACTGGGAGCCAACCTCGGCGACCCCGCGGCCACGCTGGCAGCAGGAGTTCGATCCCTCGCGGCGCTGCCCGGAGGCCGACTCCGAGGCGTGTCGCAGTTGTATGCCACGGAGCCCGTCGGGGTCGAGCAGCAGCCGGAATTCCGGAACGCCGTGGTCGCGCTTGACGTTCCGGCCGGGCCCGACCCCGCGACGGGGGCGCTGGGGCTGCTCGTCGCCCTGAAGCAGATCGAACGCGCCTTGGGGCGCCAGGAACGCGAGCGGTGGGGTCCTCGCGAACTCGATCTCGATCTCCTCGTCTTCGGACGCGCCAGGCTGTCGATCACGCGCCCGCCCGAGGGCGTGTCGCTTGACCCCGGCAAGTCCGGTCAGCTCCTGGTGATCCCGCATCGCGAGGCTGCCGATCGGCTGTTCGTGCTGGCACCGCTGGCCGATCTGGCGCCCGGCCTCGTCCCGCCGGGCTGGTCCGAGACGGTCGAAACTGCTCGACGGCGACGCCTGGCCGTGGAGGGCTCCCGGGCGGTCCGCTCGATCGGGGCCTGGGATGCGGCGAGCTCGAGCTGGCGCCCGATCGAGTAGGGACCGACCTCAGGGCCGCAGGAGTCGCGGCCGGATCGAGGTTTCGGTGGCGTCGCGGCCGGCTCGTTCGAGCTTGAAGGCCCGTGATTCGGGCATGCTCGCGACGACCTCGACCAGGGTGGACCCGCTGAACAGGAGGCCGACACCGTCATCGGCGGCATAGCCATCCGGGAGGGCCCCGGATGCCACGAACTCGTGATATCGCGGCCGGCGGGCGGATTCGCTGTCGTAGTGTGGACAGAAGCTGCCCTTCAGGAATCCGAGTCCCTCGCTCAGCGGGCCCAGGCCCGGGCCGAACGAATCGGTGACGCTGCCTTCGAACCAGCAGTTCGCGCCGGCCGATGGGCCAGCCACCACCACCCCGGACTGCCACGCCTCGCGGAGAGCGACGTCGACGCCGTGGATCCTCCAGATCGCCAGCATGTTGGCGGTGTTGCCCCCGCCCACGTAGATCACGTCCTGGGCTGCCAGGAATCCGGCGATGTCCTCGACCCGGCGATCGAACAGGCCGAGATGGGTCGCCTCCGCCCGGCGGGCGAACCAGCCGTAGAACGCGGCGACAGAGCCGGCATCATCGCCGGAAGCCGTCGGCAGGAAGCAGATCCGGGGCCGGCTCTGGCCGGTCAGGTCGAGGAGGTACTGGTGAAGCGGACCATCCGTAGACCCCGGTAGGACCGACGCTCCCCCGAGCGCGACGATGCGCGGTTCCGCTCGAGCCATCGTCGTGTCCCGGACTACAGCCGAACGCTCGGCGGACGATCGCGGTCGAACATGTGGACCGTATCGACGAACCGGACCGTCTTGGTCTGATAGGCCATGACCAGCGAGTGCGTCCGAGCCCCGCCACCGAAGAACCGGACGCCCTCGAGAAGATCACCGCTCGTGACGCCGGTGGCAGCGAAGACGAGGTTGTCGCCCGAGGCGAGATCCTCGGTCCGGTAGACGCGGGACTCGTCGCCGTGGCCCATCTTCTCGCCGCGCTCGTGCTCCTCCGCGCTGCGATACCGGAACCGGGCCTGGATCTCGCCGCCGAGACATCGCAGTGCGGCTGCGGTGATGACCCCTTCCGGGGCGCCGCCGAGGCCCATGACGGCATGGACACCCGTCCCCTGGACGGCGCAGCTGATGGCCGCGGACAGGTCCCCGTCGGAGATCAGCTTGATCCGTGCTCCGGTCGCCCGGACCTCGGCGATGAGTGCTTCGTGCCGCGGTCGATCCAGGATCACGACGGTGATGTCACTCGGCTTGCGCCGCAGCACATCGGCGATCCGATGGACGTTCTCGGTTGGAGTCGCGGTGATGTCGACGTGTCCGGCCACGAGCGGGCCGACGCACAGCTTCTCGAGGTACGTATCAGGCGCATGGACGAGCCCGCCGCGCTCGGATGCCGCCAGGACCGTGATTGCGTTGGCTGACCCGGTCGCGACCAGGTTCGTACCCTCGAGCGGGTCGACCGCGATATCGATCTCCGGCGCGGTGCCAGTCGCTGCAGCCGCGCCGACGCGCTCCCCGATGTACAGCATCGGGGCATCGTCCCGCTCGCCCTCGCCGATGACGATCGTGCCCGCCATCTCGATCTCATCCATCGCGGCGCGCATCGCCTCGGTCGCAAGGCGATCCGCCTCGTCCCGCTGGCCGCGTCCCATCAGTCGGGCGGAGGCGATGGCCGCGGCTTCGGTAACCCGGACCATTTCGAGTGCAAGCAGCTGTTCCATGAACCCCTCCTGGCGGCCGCGTGCGGCCCTCGGCTAGTGTCGGAAGTGCCGCCGCCCCGTGAAGACCATGGCGAGGTGGTGGCGGTCCGCCACCTCGATGGCCATCTCGTCACGGATGGAACCGCCGGGTTGGATGATCGCGGTCACGCCGGCCTGGGCCGCGATCTGGATCCCATCAGGGAATGGGAAATAGGCGTCACTGGCCATGACGCTCAGCCGCGCCCGCTCACCGGCCCGACGGAGCGCGATCTCGACCGACACCTGGCGACTCGCCTGGGCGGCTCCGATCCCGACGGTCGATCCTCCCTTCGCCAGGACGATTGCATTCGATCGGACGTGGCGAACGGCCCGCCAGGCGAACAGGAGATCCGTCAGTTCCTCGAGGGTCGGGCGACGCTTCGTGACCACTTGGAGTTGCCCCCGGTCCAGCCCCAGCGTGTCGAGTGTCTCCACGAGGAGACCCCCGGCAACTCGCTTGAAGTCGAGGTTGGCGATGCCGTAATCGCGCATGCCTTCGATCGGATTTGGTGGGATGGCGAGGATCTCGAGACCGGCCTTCTGGCGCAGGATCCCGAGGGCGGCCCGGTCAAACCCCGGCGCCACCACCGCCTCGTACGAATTCTGGGCAATCGCTCGGGCGGTCGCCCCATCCAGCTCGCGGTTCACTCCGACGATTCCGCCAAACGAAGCAACCGGGTCCGTTTCGAGCGCGCGGCGATACGCCTCGACCAGGTCGTCGCTGGTCGCGATCCCCACGGGATCCGTATGTTTCGCGATGACCACCGTTGGCCCCGTGTAGTCGGCCGCGATTCGATAGGCAGCGTCGATATCGAGGATGTTGTTGAACGATGGCCGCTCGCCGTGGAGCTGGGTGCTATCGGCGAGGGTGCCGGATCGATGGGTGGTTTCCCGGTAGAACGCCGCGGATTGATGCGGGTTCTCGCCGTGCTGAAGGTCGGCGACCTTCTCGAGCACCAGGGCCATCCTGGACGGGAAGGTCGTTCCCGAGAGCTGGTTGAGGTAGGCGGCAATCTCGGCGTGGTAGGCAGCCACCGTTCCGAAGGCCTCGGCGGCAAGCCGGGCGCGGAACTCCGGGCTGACGAGCCCCCGTTCGCGCAATTCGGCGATGACCTGCGGGTAGTGCTCCGGACTGGCGACCGCCGCAACGCCGGCGGCATTGCGAGCCGCTGCGCCAAGCAGCGCCGCGCCACCGACGTCGATCATCTCGATCGCCCGCTCGATGCCGACGAGGCTGCGTCCGATCTCGGCGCCGAACGACTTCACGTTGACGACGACGATGTCGATCGTGGAGATGCCCTGCGCCTCGATCTCGGCCATCTGCTCCGGTCGGTCGCGGCGCGCCAGGATGCCGGCGTAGACCGCCGGATGGAACGTCTTGACCTGCCCGTCGAGCATGGCCGGAATACCCGTCAGGTCGGAGATCGGGGCGACCTCGACCCCATCAGCAGCCAGGTGTTCACGGGTGCCGTCCGTGGCGAACACCTCGACGCCGAGGGATTGCAGATCCCGTGCAAATGGGGTGATCCCGTCGCGTACCGCGACCGATAGCAGGGCTCGCAAGCAACCTCCTCAATCAGCCTCTCAACGGACGCGCGTCTCATGACCGAGTATAGCGGCGGGTCGTGGCATACTCCATGTCCGGCCCCCGCGGCGTACTCGACACCGAATCATCTGGAGAAACCGTGACACTCCCGCCCTGGGAATATCTTTGGCTGCCCTTCACCCGTCGGCTGTTTCCCGACCTGTTCGATGCGATCTGGATGGTGTCGCTCGTCCTGCTCGTGGTGCTCGTGGTGCTCTACAACGTGAGGACCCGGGCGCTCCATCGCCATCGGCTCTACACGGATATGTGGGAGTGGCTCCTGTGGACGGGCCTGATCACCTTCCTGCTGCTCGCGATGGGCGCCGTCTTCCAGTTCGACTTCGCCGTGGTCCTGGTGGAGGGGCTGGCGGGCATCGGCACCCTGGTCTGGGTCAGATTCCTGCGCTACCCGCCGTTATTCGCGGCCTATGAGCAGCAGCTCGCCCGCCAGCGGTACCTGAGTCGCCAGAAAGCGGCCCGGCCAGAAGCCACCATCCGCTCGCGGGGCTCACGGCGCCGTCGGCGCTGAGCCGACCACGCAGCGCGGCGAGCGACCAGGCGAAGGCGCTCGAACCATGTCGATCGAGATCCGGCGCTTCGGGGCCGGATTCCGGAGACCCGGGGGCCCACCAGGCACCCAGGGACTGACTGGCCAGGTCATTCATTCGGACCGCCGGGGCCTCATCTCCGAGTTCGCCTTCGTGAGCGGTGGGGCCATCGTTCCGCATGACAACCCCAACACCACGTGGTTCTGCGTGATCGAGGGCGGTGGCTGGGTGCTCGTTGGCGACGAGCGCCGGCGGGTCGCCGCCGGCGAGGCGGTGCTGTGGCCGGCGAACGAACTCCATGCGGCCTGGACGGAGCATGGAGAGATGCGGGCCATCGTCGTGGAGTTCACCGGCTCGGACGACACCGCGATCGCCGCTGCGCTCGATGGCGCCGCCGTCAGGTTGTTACCGGCTGAGGCGGGCAGGGTTGCGCGAGGCGAAGGCCACCTGGCCGAGCGGCCGGTGCATCCCGAGCGACTCGACCGATCGACCGGCGAACCGCTCTGACTCAGCGCTGGTTCGTCAGCCGGGCCCGAGGATCGCGCCGAGCTGGCCGAGGATTCGGGCGGTCGCGCCCCAGACGCGAACACCGGCCGTGGGATAGGTGCCGAACCTGAGCGGGAAGCCGCGGATCTCGGACTCGACGAGCTCGATGTGAGCTCCCGCGAGGAATGAAGCCAAAGGCGCCCGGATGATGTCCTCGACCTCATCCGGCGAAGGAGTCAGGTCGGGACGCCGTGCCGCAAGAGCAAGAACCGGTGTGACCCGGTAGTCCGAGACCGGGATCCAGAACGTTTCCAGCTCGCCGATGATCGTGACGCCAGACGCGAAGCCGGCATCGAGGTCGGCAGGGACACGAGGCGGGACGCTGCCTCGGCGTATCTCAGTTGACGAGATCCGTGCCATTGCCCTTGGGCGGGCTGGTATCGGGCAGGTCGAGCACCGAGCTTGACGGAGGGCGCCGCCCGGAGCCGGCGCCGCGGGCGTCGCGCCGTTCGCCGGCATCCGCCACGACCGTCGCGTCAGCAGAGCTGAACACGATGGTCGAGCCCATCGGATCCGCGTCGGCCACGACGTGGTCGCCCGGCTTGAAGCGACCCTCCACCAGGGCCCGGGCGAACGGGTTCTCCAGCAGGCGCTGGATCGTCCGCTTGAGCGGGCGTGCGCCATAGGCGGGATCGTGGCCCTCGTGGGCGATCAGGGATCGCGCCGCGGGAGTGAGCTCAAGCGTCACGTCCTGGCCTGCGACGCGCCGGATCAGGTCGTCCACCAGCAGCCCGACGATGGCCGTCAGGTCCGCATCGGTCAGGGCGTGGAAGACGATGACCTCATCCACACGGTTGAGGAACTCCGGGCGGAAGTGCCCGCGGAGAGCTTCCATCACCTGCTGTTGCATGGCGTCATGGCCCTCATCGTCGCGCGACGAGCCGGCCTGCGCGGCGATGGCCGCCGACCCGATGTTGCTGGTCATGATCACGACCGTGTTCTTGAAATCGACGGTCCGACCCTGGCCGTCGGTCAGACGTCCGTCATCGAGGACCTGGAGGAGGACGTTGAAAACGTCGGGGTGGGCCTTCTCGATCTCGTCGAGGAGGATCACCTGGTAGGGCCGTCGTCGAACCGCTTCCGTGAGCTGGCCGCCCTCCTCGTAGCCGACGTAGCCCGGCGGTGCGCCGACCAGCCGGGTCACCGCGAACTTCTCCATGTACTCGCTCATGTCGATCCGGACCATGGCCTGCTCGTCGTCGAACAGGAAGGCCGCGAGCGCCCGCGCCAGCTCGGTCTTGCCGACCCCGGTAGGGCCGAGGAACATGAACGATCCGATCGGGCGACGTGGATCCTTGAGGCCGGCCCGGGCGCGCCGGACCGCATCCGAGACGGCTTCGATGGCCTGGTCCTGGCCGACGACCCGCTCGTGCAGGCGTTCCTCCATGTGGATGAGCTTCGCGCTCTCGCCCTCCATCAGCTTGGCAACCGGGATCCCGGTCCAGGCTCCGACGATCTCGGCGATGTCGTCGGCGGTCACTTCTTCCTTGAGCAAGGCGTTGGGGCCCTGGAGTGCGGCCAGCGCCGCCTCCTGCTCCCGGAACCGTTCCTGGAGCTCGCGTTGCGTGCCGTATTTGAGGGTCGCCGCCCGCTCGTAGTCGGCCTCTCGCTCCGCCTGCTCGATCCGGACCGCCAGGCTCTCCTGCTCGGTCTTCGTGGCGCGAATGGCCTCGATGGCCGACTTCTCGGCCTCCCAGCGCTGTTTCATGGCGCCGGCCTCCTCGGCGATCTCGCCGAATTCCTTCTCCAGCGCGGCGAGCCGCGCCTTCGAGGCATCGTCGGTCTCCTTGCGCAGGGCTTCCCGCTCGATCTCCAGCTGGATCCGGCGTCGCTCGAGTTCGTCGAGCTCGATCGGCATCGAATCGATCTCCATCCGCAATCGCGAAGCCGATTCATCCACCAGGTCGATCGCCTTGTCCGGCAGGAACCGCTCGGTGATGTAGCGGTCCGACAGCGTCGCTGCGGCGACGAGCGCGGAGTCGGTGATCCGGACCCCGTGATGGACCTCGTAGCGCTCCCTGAGTCCGCGCAGGATCGAGATCGTCTCCTCGACGGTCGGCTGATCGACCACCACCGGCTGGAAGCGTCGCTCCAGGGCGGCGTCCTTCTCGATGTGCTTGCGGTACTCGTCGAGGGTCGTGGCGCCGATCGTGTGGAGCTCGCCGCGGGCCAGCATCGGCTTGAGCAGGTTCGAGGCATCCATGGCGCCTTCGGCCGCGCCCGCGCCGACGACCGTGTGGAGCTCGTCGATGAACAGGATGACGGCGCCCTCGGCGTCCTTGATCTCCTTGAGGACGGCCTTGAGCCGTTCCTCGAACTCGCCCCGGAACTTGGCACCGGCGATCAGGGCGCCGAGATCCAGCGAGATGACGCGCTTGCCCTTGAGCGTCTCGGGCACGTCGCCGCGAACGATCCGCTGGGCAAGCCCCTCGGCGATCGCCGTCTTGCCAACCCCTGGCTCGCCGATCAGCACCGGGTTGTTCTTGGTCCGCCGCGACAGCACCTGCATGACCCGCCGGATCTCGTCGTCGCGGCCGATCACCGGGTCAAGAGTGCCGGCGCGCGCCTCCACGGTGAGGTCCCGGCCGTACTTCTCGAGCGCCTGGTAGGTGCCCTCCGGGTTCGGCGAGGTGACTCGCTGCCCGCCACGGACCGAGGCCAGGGCGCCGAGGATCGCCTCGCGATTGGCGCCGAGACCGTCGAGCAGCCGCTGGCCCTCGCCACCGACCTCGGCGGCCCCGAGGAGCAGATGCTCGGTTGAGGTGTATTCGTCGCCCAGCCGCCGGGCTTCCTCCTGGGCCCGATCAACGACCCGTTTGGCGCGCGGGTCGAGCGTCAGCGAACCACCCTGGATCTTTGCCCGGCGGGCGAGTATGGCGGCCAGCTCCCCACGAAAGGCGGGCAGGTCAACGCCCAGGCGACGGAGCGTTTCGGCCGGCACGCCGTCGTCGGGTTCAACCAGGGCGCTGAGCAGATGCTCAGCGTCAAGGACTGGGCTGGAAAGACGCTCAGCGAGCTGCTGAGCGGCGGCCACGGCCTCCTGGGCCTTCTGGGTGAAATGGTCAAGTTGCATGTCGTGTCTCGGTCCTCATTCGGGTTTCATCTCGTCAGGTCCGGGGATCCGGCTGGTCGGCGAGGTCGAGGAATTCGACCGCCGCGGCGGTGGCCTGTTCAGACAGCTTGCCCGGCAGGACGACCCGGACCCGGACGTACAGGTCGCCCACTCCCTCGCCCTTGAGGCGGGGCATGCCCTGCCCGGTGAGGCGGAATGAGCGGCCTGCCTGGGTTCCAGCGGGCAGGGTCAGAAGGACGCGCCCCTTCAGAGTTCGGACCGACACCTCGCCCCCGAGGAGCGCCTCCTTCAGCGTCACCGCGACGTCTCGCTCGAGATCCGCGCCTCGCCGCGTGAAGACGGTGTGCGGCTTGACCTTGGTGATGACGACGAGGTCCCGGCCGCCAGGTCCCTTGCCGGTCAACCGGATTCGGCTTGCCGTGTCGACCCCGCGAGGGATCGCCACCTCGAGACGCCGACCGGACACCTCCACGATGCGACTCGCACCGTGGAACGCCTCCTCCAGCGTGATCTCCGCAATAGCCTCAGCGGGTGCCAGGCGAGCGTTGGCGGCGCGCTCGCTTCCATCGCCGCGGGCCCCGGAACGGGCGCCTGCCGCGCGCGCGCCGTTGCCGAACATCATTTCAAAAAAGTCGCTGAAATCCGCACCCCCGGCACCGCTGTCGCCGGTACGGAATTCGTAGCGAACGTTGCCACCACCGGCTCCGGCAGATCCGGCGTACCGCGCGAACGGCCCCCCGGGGCCGAACGGATCGCCCGTTGCGCCGGCAGCACTCTGACCGGCGCCGGCACCCGGCTTGGCGGCGCGCTCGTACGCCTCCCAATCCTTCCCGAACTTGTCGTACTTCGTGCGCTTGTCGGAATCGGACAGGACCGCGTTCGCCTCGTTGACGTCCTTGAAGCGTCGCTCGGCCGCCTTGTCACCGGGCTTCTTGTCGGGATGATTCTCGCGGGCGAGCTTTCGGAACGCCTTCTTGATCTCGGCCGACGTCGCCTTCCGAGAGACGCCAAGGATCTCGTAGTAGTCGCGGACGTCCATGGTCAGCGCCCGAAGACCACGCGGCGCCCCGGGACGATGTCCCAGGACGCCCGCCTGATCGCCATGTGATCCCGCTTGAGCGTCGTCAGACGACGACTGCCGGCTGGTCTGCCGGCGGGAAGGACGGTCGCGGCACCGACCCGGAGGTCTGCTGGCCGCCGGAACCCGATTTCGAGCCAGCCGGAGCGGCCAGCGCCTTCGGCCGGCGGCGAAGCGCCGCCTCGAGGACCTGGTCCATCGAATCGACGAGGACCAGCTTGATCGACTTCCGGATCTCGTCGGGAATGTCCCGAAGGTCCTTCTCGTTCTTCTTCGGCAGGATCACCATCCGCGCCCCGGACAAGTGCGCGGCCAGGATCTTGCTCTTGAGCCCGCCGATCGGAAGCACCCGGCCGCGGAGCGTGATCTCACCGGTCATGGCCATGTCCTTGCGGACGGGGATCCCGGTCAGGGCAGAGACGATGGCCGTCGCCATCGTCACGCCGGCCGACGGACCGTCCTTCGGGATGGCGCCAGCCGGAACGTGAATATGAAGGGTGTTCTTTTCGAAGACCTCGCGCGGGATACCCAGCTCGGACGCATGCGCCCGGGTCCAGGACAGGCCGGCCCGGGCCGACTCACGCATGACCTCGCCCAGCTGGCCGGTGAGGATGAAGTCCTCCTTGCCCTCCATCTTGGTGACCTCGACGGCCACGATATCGCCGCCGACCTCGGTGACCACGAGTCCGGTCACCGCTCCGGTCTGGTCCTCGGCCTCCAGTTCGCCGTACTCGAACCTCGGCGGCCCCAGGAACTCGACGAGCTTCTTTCGGTCGATCACGGTCCGACGCTTGCGGCCCTCCGCGACCTTGCGGGCCACTTTGCGCATGACGTTGGCAATCTCGCGCTCGAGATTACGGACCCCTGCCTCATGCGTATAGGCCTGCACGAGTTCGGTGATGGCCTCGTCCGTCACCTCGATGTGCTTCGGTCGAAGGCCGTGGTTCTCCATCTGCTTGGGGACCAGGAACCGCTTCGCGATCTGGGCCTTCTCCTGCTGGGTATAGCCGGGCAGCTGGATGATCTCCATCCGGTCGCGGAGGGCGGCCGGGATCGGGTCGGCCAGGTTGCCGGTCGCGATGAACAGCACCTTGCTCAGGTCGAACGGGACCTCGAGGTAGTTGTCCTGGAACGTGTTGTTCTGCTCCGGGTCCAAGACCTCGAGCAGGGCGGACGACGGATCGCCCCGGAAGTCCATGCCGATCTTGTCGATCTCGTCGAGCATGAAGACCGGGTTGTTCGTACCGGCGGTCTTGACGTTCTGGATGATCCGGCCCGGCAGGGCTCCGATGTAGGTTCGGCGATGGCCACGAATCTCTGCCTCGTCGTGGATGCCACCAAGGCTCATCCGGACGAACTTGCGGCCCATCGCGCGCGCCACGCTCTTGCCAAGCGACGTCTTGCCGACGCCGGGCGGACCGATCAGGGCGAGGATCGGACTCTTGATCGTGTCGGCCAGGGACCGGACCGCGAGGTACTCGAGGATTCGATCCTTGACCTTGCCGAGACCGTAGTGATCCTCATCCAGGATGGTGGCGGCCTCCTTGAGGTCGTACCGATCCTCGGTCGTCTCGTTCCAGGGCAGGCTCACGAGCCAGTCCACGTAGGTTCGAATGACGCCGACTTCGGGCGAGGCGGACGGGATCCGCGCCATCCGGTCGACTTCCTTGAGCGCCCGCGTCTTGACCTCGTCGGGCATCCCCGATGCCTCGACCTTGTCGCGCAACTCGCTGACCTCGGCCTGCTGGGGATCTTCCTCACCGAGCTCACGCTGGATGGCCTTGAGCTGCTCGCGGAGGATGTACTCGCGCTGGGTCTTGTCCATCTCGGACTTGACTTCGGACTGGATTTTGCCCTTCAGCTCGAGGATCTCGATCTGATGGGCCAGGAAGGTCGAGACCAACTTCAGTCGGGCGACGATAT
Source organism: Candidatus Limnocylindrales bacterium (assembly GCA_038328755.1). Taxonomy (GTDB): domain Bacteria; phylum Chloroflexota; class Limnocylindria; order Limnocylindrales; family CSP1-4; genus UBA5189. Next base: position 34,907 of record JBBQMH010000007.1, on the reverse strand, counting down.
CGACCGTCTCGAGGAGCTCCTGGCGCTGCTCGGTGGACATGTCCGGGCTGTAGGCGGTCATGTCGGCGAGCAGCCCGGGCTCGGTGATGTTCTTGGCTGCGACGGCGGCCTCGGGCGGCACGGGCGCGCCGGACTGAACGTACTGCTCCACCTGGGCCTGGACCGAGCGCATGAGCGCCTGGATCTCGACGTTGGCGGGCGTCGTGTCGTGAAGCTCCTCGATCGAGCCGCGGAGGTACGGATCGGACTGCGAGAAGCCATGGAGCCGGACTCGGGTCTGGCCCTGGACGATGGCCCGGACGGTGCCATCCTGGAGTTGGACGACCTGGGCGATCTTGGCCAGTGTGCCGACCTCGTAGAGCTCGGAAGCCTCGCTGACGTCCTCCTGATCGGCCTGACGCTGGGTGACCAGGACGATCGCGCTGGAGGCCTCGACCGCAGCGTTCAGCGCGGCGACGCTCTTATCCCGACCCACCTGGAGCGGCACGATCATCTCCGGGAAGATGACGGTTTCGCGCAGGGCGACGAGCGGCAGGTCTTGCATGGCCGGCTCAGTCGGCTCGGTCTTCCGGGTGGATGGTCGCTTGGCCATCAGGTTCTCCTGTTTCGGTGGTTGTTTGGCTGGTTGCGTGGGCTGAAGGAATCGGCGGGTCGCTGGGCGACCCGCCGGCCACTCGTCATGCGGTGGAGGCGGAGGGCTCGGGCGCCTCATCGGCCGATTTCGCGGCGTCTGCGGCGTCCACCCCTTCGTCATACAGGCGTTCGAGGATCCTGGTCCCGAGGCGTTCCTCGAGTTCGAACAGGATCCGGACCCCGGCCAGATTGACGCCGAGGTTCTGGGTCAGGTGGCGGATCCACATGACCCGTCGTATGTCGATTTCGGAGTAGAGACGGATGTTGGTCGGTGTCCGTGCCGGACAGACGAGCCCGGCGTCCTCGTAGATCCGGAGCGTTCGCGGGTGAACGCTGACGATGCTCGCCGCCACGCTGATGACGTAGACGGGTCGCTTGGGATCGCGCGAATCGCCCCGGCCGATGCTCACCCGGACGGGCTCCGGCACCACCCGCTCACGCCTGCGGGATCCGGAGGCTGCGCCTGGTGGAGTGTGGTCAACTCGCCGAAGGGCGAGGTTCGGCGCACGATCGTCATTTCGTGGCACCTCCTGTACAACCCTGATTCCTGCCCGCGCCACCGATGTCGGCGGCGAGCGCCCTGACCACCATGGCCGGACTCCACAGATCCTAGAAACCTGACAATACCATTGTCAAGTATCTGGTAGGTGGCGTTTTCTTGATTCTTCGCTCCTACGATGCCCCCACGGGGCGAGGTTCGCTCAGCTGCCCGCGAGTTCGGCGTCGTCACCGATGAGCTCCTGGTGGAGCATCGCCTCGCACTCGGACGGCCCGATGGCGATGACCTTGTCGCCGACCAGGAACACGGTGTCCGCCGTCAGCGGGGTCGCGACACCCTTGCGGACGATGGCGAACAGCGAGCATCCCTCGGGCATCGCCAGGTCAGAAACCGATCGACCGATGGCCGGTGATCCCTCCTGGAGGTGTGCCTCGATGATCTCGAGTTCGCTCTCCCCGAGTGCCGCCAGGTGGAGCAACTCGTGGACCGGGATGTCCTGCTCGATCGAGCCCAGGATCATCCGGGTCGGGCTGATGATCTCGTCCACGCCAAGGTGCCGGAAGAGCGCTTCGTTCTTCGGGTTGTTGACCCGGGCGATCGTCCGCGGAACGTCGAAGTGATGCTTGGCCATCTGGCAGATGACCAGGTTGTCCTCGTCATCCCCGGTCACGGCCGCGACGATGTCCGCACGAGCGCAGCCCGCATCGCCGAGGTACTTTCCCTCGCAGCCGTCGTGGGCCACCACCACCGATCCGATCTCGTCGGCGATCTGCTCCGCGCGAGCGCGGTCCTTCTCCATGAGGACGACTTCGTGACTGCTCTCGATGAGCTCCTTGGCGAGGTAGTAGCCGACCTTGCCGCCGCCCACGACGAGTACGAACATGGTCAGGCCCCCTGGCCGGCGGCGCCGGCGTCGACGGTTTCAGGCAGCGGGTCGTGGTGAGCACCATCGTGGTGCGTGCCGGTTGGAGCGATGACACCGGGGACGCCCAGCGACCCGAGACCGAGATAGGCCGTCACGGCCTCAGCTTGCATAGTTGTCCGGCAGAGCACCGCCAGTCCAAGATCCGCATAGGCGGCCGCGCGGACAGGGTCGTTGATTTTCGCGATCACATTCGTGATTCCGAACTTCTCGGTTGCCATCTGGCAGGCCATGACGTTCCGGTTGTCTCCCTGGGTCAACGCCAGGAAGACATCTGCGTCTGCCGCCCCTGCACGCAGCAGGGAGTCCTCATCGGTCCCGTCGCCGCGAATGGCACTGCCGCGGAACTCGGCTGGCAGGCGGTCGAAGGCCCGCGCGGACTCATCGAGAACGATGACCTCGTGACCGGCGGCATCGTAGGCCTCCGCGAGCACCGTTCCGACCCGGCCGGCGCCGACGATGACAATCTTCACGCTGATTCCTCACTGATGGGCTCACGCACGACCCAGACGGCGCACGGAGCGTTCTTCAGGACATATGGAATGGTCCGGCCGATCGCGAAGTCTCCCCCGAAACGGGTCCGATACGGCAGGCCAACGACCAGCAGGTCGGCCGATCGCTCGATGGCTTCGTCCACGAGCGCCGCCCCGACGTCCCTCGCCTGAAGCAGCACCGGCTCCAGGGAGACCTTCGACTGCTCGGCAACGGCCTCGGCCAGGTCGAGGATCTGCTGCGCCGATTCGGACCGGCCCGCGATATCAGCATCGAGCGGTTGTGACCAGGCGATCTCGACCACGTGGACGGCGGTCATGTCGGCCTTGGACTGGCGCGCGATCTCGGCGACGAGACGGACGATGCGGGCGTCGCTGGAGCCTCCGGCGAGCGCGATGAGCGCGTGCTGGAAGGGTGGGAACTGGATCTCGGACACCGGGCTGCTCAACCGCCTCTGGATCTAGCGGGACGATGGACCCGCTTGTTGCGGGGCCTTGAATGGGCCTCGGCGGCGGTCACGATACCACCGGGAGCGGCTACGCTGGCGACGAGGCAGCGCGCGCGATCCGGCAGGACCGTGCCGTGCACCCGCCCGCTCCGCGCTTCTAGCCCCTGCGTGGGGGACCAGCGCCCGGAGCCTCGGGAATCCTCGACTCGAAGGCCCCGCGGTCCTCCCGCCGGTAGGGCACGTTGACGACGACCGTCGCGGGTCGCCCGAGCAGCAGCGTCCGTAGTCGCCGGGCCGACTGGTTGTAGAGGATCCGCTCCCACCAACTCTTGGCCACGTATTCGGGGATCACGACGAACGTGATCGGCGTCGGCCGGTCGGGCGGCCAGGCGCGGTCGAGGACGTCGAGGTAGGCGAGGAGGGGCGCGGCAAGGGCCCGGTAGGGCGATTCGATGACGACCAGCGGGATGCCGGGGACCTGGCTTTCCCAGGCCTGTCGGAACGGCTCCATGCGCTCGGGATCATCGACGATGAAGACCGCCCGCACGTCATCGGCGATCGCCCGGCCGACGTTGACCGCCTGGATCACGGCCCGGTTGATCCCAGGCACCGGGACGACCACGCGCTCTTCCCGGACCGGGGGGTGGGCCACGTAGTCTGCGCGGACCGCCAGTTCGCGAGCGCTCCGCGCGTACTGGCGGTGGATGAAGAGCATCACCGACACCAGGAGCGGGATGAGGATGACGACGAGCCACGCTCCATCGAGGAACTTCACGCTTGCGACGACGATCAGGACGATGAACGTCAGGACTGCGCCAATCGCGTTGATCGATGCTCGCCAGACCCAGCCCGACGACTTTTCGTTCAGCCAGTGGCGGACCATCCCGCCCTGGGAGAGGGTGAAACAGACGAACACGCCCACCGAGTAGAGCGGGATCAGGGCGTGCGTATCTCCACCGAACGCCGCCAGGAGCAGGGCGGCGACAGCAGCCAGCAGGATGATCCCCCACGAGAACGCCAGGCGATCCCCGCGATAGCTGAACTGGCGCGGCATGTAGCCGTCTTCAGCGAGCAGCGCCGCGAGGCGGGGGAACGCGTTGAAGCTGGTGTTGGCGGCCAGGAACAGGATCAGCGCGGTGGCGCCCTGAAATGCATAGAACAGCGGCGACCCGGCTCCGAACACCACGGCCGCGACCAGCGCGACCACGGTCCGCCCGCCCTCCTCGGTCGGCAGGACCCCGAATCCGTCGGCAACCACCGTCATCCCGAGGAAGAGGATCGCCAGGAGGACCGCCATCACGATCAGGGTGCTCGAGGCGTTCTTCGACTCCGGAGGCTTGAACGCCGGCACACCGTTGGCGATCGCTTCGGTGCCCGTCAAGGCCACTGATCCGGAGGCGAATGCCTTGAGCAGGAGGAAGAGGCCCATGTCGTGGGTGCCGAAGGCCACGGCATCCTGCTGGACGACGTCAACCGCTGTTCCGGTGACGACCCTGAAGACGCCCATCGCGACCATCAGGAGCGCCAGCCCGAGGAACAGATAGGTCGGGACCGCAAAGATGTTGCCCGACTCACGGAGTCCGCGGAGGTTGGCGATGGTGATCAAGGCGATGGCGACGACCGCGATCTCGACCCGGATGCCAAAGAGGTCGGGAAAGACCGAGTAGGTCTGCGCGATCGCGGAAGCCGTGGACACTGCCACCGTCATGACGTAGTCGATCAACAGGGCAGCCGCCGCCACCAGGGAGGCGATCGCCCCGATGTTCTCCTTGGCGACCGCGTAGGCCCCTCCGCCATTCGGATAGGCGCGACAGACCTGCCGGTACGACAGGGCCACGACGGCCAGCAGGAGGGAGATTGCGATGGCGATCTCGATCGAGATCAGGATCGCCCCAGAGCCGGCGAGGACGAGGACGCGAAGAATCTCCTCGGTCGCGTACGCCGATGACGAGATCGCATCGGAGCTGAAGATCGCCAGGGCCTGCTTTTTCGGCAGGCGTTCGCCGGCCTCTTCCTCGAGTGCCAGCGGTCGGCCGAACAGGACTCCGCGGACCTGCGCGAAGAACCTGCCGCCCGGCGTCGTCGGCCCGCTTGCCGCCGCCTTCGCGATGAGCTGGCCAGGGCCCGTGTACCGGAAGTACGGCGAATGCGGCCGCGCAACCTTGACGCGCCGGTCTGCCAACTTGCGGCCACGGATGGGCCGCCTGCCTCCGATCATCGTGCTCCCTGTTGGCTCGGTGCCAGGCGCCGGGGCGCCCGATCAGTGATCGCGGCGGTACGGGACGTCGGCGATGACAGTGTGTTCGCGGCCAACGATGGCCGCCTTGAGCCGTTTGGCGGTCTGGTTATACAGCAGCCGGTCGAACCAGTGCTTGGCGACGTATTCGGGCAGCACCACGATCGTGACGGGAGCCTCTCGATCCGGCGGCCAGCTCTCGGCCAGGACGTCGAGGTAGGCGACGATCGGCTCGACGATGGCCCGGTAGGGCGACTCGACGATCACGAGCGGGACTCCGGGGACCTGCCGCTCCCAGCGGTGGCGCATTGCCTCCGCATCATCCATGTCCGTGGTCACGTACACGGCCCTGACGTCGGTGGCGATCGTTCGAGCGAACGTCACGGCCTGGATGACGGTCCGGTTGATGCCGTTGACGGGCACAACCACCCGTTGCTCCCGGTTCGGACCGGCGAACACGACATCGTCGGCGACCAGCAGTTCCGTTGCCTGACCTTCGTATTGGCGCCGGATGAACAGCATCCCCGCAACGAGGCAGGGGATCAGAGCCAGCACGAGCAGCGAGGCCGGTGCCTTGGCAATGGCGACGACGACGGCCACTGTCGCGGTCAGCACGCACCCGAAGGCGTTGATCGCCAGCCGGCGCTGCCAGCCGGGCGGGCGTTCCCGCAACCAGTGGCGAATCATGCCGGCCTGGCTGATCGTGAAGTCGATGAAGACGCCGACGGCGTAGAGCGGGATGAGGAGGTGCGTCTCGCCACCGGACAGGACGATGAGGGAACCGGCGACCGCGGCCAGCACGATGATCCCGTACGAGAATGCCAGTCGGTCCCCTCGCAGGCCGAACTGGCGCGGCATGTGCGAGTCGCCGGCGAGGATCGCGAGCAGTCGGGGGAAGGCATTGAAGCTCGTGTTGGCGGCGAGGAAGAGGAGCAGGGCCGTGAACGCCTGGAATAGATAGAAGGGGATCGAGCCCTCGCCGTACACCCGACCGGCCACCTGGCTGATGACGGTGCGCTGCTCCGGAAGCTCCAGGTGCGTGATCCCGAAGTTCACGGCCAGGAAGGTGATCCCGATGAACAGGACGCCGAGGATGATGGCCATCGCGCCGAGCGTGGAGGCCGCGTTCTTCGCTTCCGGCGGCTGAAAGGCGGGCACGCCGGTCGCGATGGCCTCCGTGCCGGTCAGGGCCACCGCACCCGCCGCGAATGCGCGCAGGAGCAGGAGGATCCCGACGTTCTCCGGGATCTTGCCGGTCTGGGCGATGACTTCTGGTGAGAACTCCGCGTGCTCGCCACCGGCAATGATCCGGACGGTTCCGATGGCGATCATGAGCAGTGCCGACCCGAGGAACAGGTACGTGGGAATGGCAAAGATGTTGCCCGCCTCGCGAAGCCCGCGCAGGTTGCCGATGGTGATCAGGACGACCCCGACGACGCCGATGATGACGCGCTCATCGATGAGCTCCGGGAGCGCCGACGTGATCTGTTCGACAGCGGATGTCGTCGATACCGCCACGGTCATGACGTAGTCGATGAGGAGCGCCGAAGCGGCGATCAGGGATGCGTTCCGGCCAAAGTTGCGCTTTGAGACGGAGTAGGATCCGCCGCCCGTCGGGTACGCGATGCAGACCTGGCGATAGCTGATTGCCACCGCCCCCAGGAGGACCGAGATCGCGATCGATACTTCGAGGCCGAGCGTGAGAGCCGCTGCACCTCCCAGGATCAGGACCCGCAGGACCTCCTCTGTGGCGTAGGCGGACGACGAGATCGCGTCCGAACTGAAGATCGCGAGGGCCTTCTTCTTGGACAGGCGCTCCCCGAGCTCCTCCTCGGAGGCCAGCGGGCGACCCAGCAGGACCCGCCGGACTTCGGCCATGACCCGGCCAATTCCGGTCGTGGGCGTACTCGCTGAGGCCCTGGCGGTCATGACGCCCTTGCCGCTCCAGCGGAAGTAGGCGGCGTGGGGCCGCTCGACACGAATGCGCCGATCGCCGAGCTTGCGACCCCTCAGCGGCTGGCGGCCACCGATCATGGCCGGGACCTGTTCAATGCCCGACGGCCAGTCGCGCGATGAGGTTCGACGGCAGACCCTCGGCTCGCATCGCGTCCTGGACCGCCGCGATGTCGTAGGTCGCTCGATGCCAGGTGATGGTGTCCGCCGAGGTATCGATGATCATGAACGAGGCCGCAGGGTTTCCGTCTCGCGGCTGGCCGACGCTGCCGGGGTTCGCCAGGACGCGCCGGCCGCGCAGTTCCAGGACGGATTCATCGCCAGGGCTCAGGGCATCGATCGAGCCGTCCTCCTCGAGCCAGGCTGCGGCCATATGGGTATGGCCGTGCAGGCCGACCCGCGTCCCGAGAACGGACAGATTGGTCCTCGCGACAGGTACGGACGTCACGTATTCCCACGTTGGGTCGCGCGGGCTGCCGTGAACCAGGGTGATGTCGCCGAGCACGGCAGTCACCGGAAGGGCGGTCAGCCAGGTTCGGGTGGTCTCGTTGATCGCCGTCCGGGTCCACTCCATGGCCCTGCGGGCATCCGGATTGAACCATTCGATCTCGGCCCCCCCGATCGCCGCAGCGTCGTGGTTGCCCAGCACCCCGATCGCCCCGATCGAGCGAAGACGCTCGACGGTCCCGTTCGGGTCGGGCCCGTAGCCGACGACATCCCCGAGGTGCCAGACACCATCAATCGTGCCTGCCGCTCGGATCACCGCCTCGAGGGCAACGAGGTTGGCATGGATGTCCGAGAAGACCGCGAATCGCATGAGGCGCCAGCGTAGCAGGGGCGCCGGTCACCAGACCCGGCGCTTGCGCAGCGCGGGATCGCGCGGGTATCCCGCAGGCGACGGGGCGATCTTCCTCACGATGACGATGCCATGGCCCGGCAGGCCAGCCGCCCCGGCCACATCGTCCGGATACGGGTGCCACGTGGGGGTGGCGCCTCCGAGCGTGCGCGCCGCCGTTCCGGCCGTGGCGAGTTCGTCCGCGAGGTCTCCGCGCTTCCAGACCGCCAATTGGCCACCGACCCCGAGGAGCGGCAATCCCACCTCGATCAGGTTGGCCAGGCTGCCGACCGCTCGTGCCGTGACGACGTCCCAGCGTCCTGGAACCAGCGTCTCGGCGCGCACCGGCACCACGGTCACGCGATTCGACAGACCGGTGGCGCGGACCGCGACGTCGAGGAACGCCGCCTTCTTGCGGACCGACTCGACCAGCGTGACGCGCGTCAAGGGCAGGCAGATCGCCAACGGCAGTCCTGGAAAGCCCCCACCGCTCCCCAGGTCAAGCAGCGTCGCGAGCGGACCGGCGCGCAGGATCGGGATCGCGGCCAGTGCGTCGGCCACGTGCTGGCGGGCGATCAGCTCCGCATCGGTGATGGCGGTCAGGTTGATCGCCTCGGTCCACGCCAGCAGCAGCCGGATGTGCGTTTCCATGGCTTCCCGCTGCTCCGCGCCGATCGTCAGGCCATGGGACTCGAGGGCCTCGAGCGCCGGCTGGAGCGCAGCGTCGTACGCGGATGGGAGTGCGGACAGGCCATCGACGTGCGTCGGGAGCGGATCTCGAGGGATGTCCAGGCAACTCTCCCCGGGTTGGGTCCTAAGCCGCCTCGAGAGCCGCCCCCGGCGACGCCGTTTGCTTCGCGCCACGGCCCCGGTCTCTCGAGCTGCGGTCGGTTTAGCGGCCGGGTTTCCCCGGACCCCTCATGCAGCGCGCTCCCCGATGCCGTTTCGGTGCGGATGCCGGACGGTAGGGGCCGCGCGCGCCGGAGTCAACGGGGTTATCCACGACAACCCGAGGAATCGACCATCCAGCGGTGGATAACTCGGTCTCGGGTCCCGGCGGACGCGCTTCCACCAGGGTCGACGCGAGTTCAGCCCTTGCCGCTTCCCCTGACGGGGCGGCCCAGCGTCCGCCGCACGACATCGACGACTTCATCCACGTAGCGATCAGCCTCGCCGCGTTGCGCCGCACTCCTGACGCAGCCCTGAACATGATCCTCGAGGACGAGGATTGCCAGCGAATCGACCGCCGCCCGCAGCGCCGACGTCTGCTGGAGGATGTCCACGCAGTACTCTTCGCGCTCGATCATCCGGGCGATGCCCCGGACCTGGCCCTCGATCCGAGCCAGCCGCCTGACGAGTTGCGCCTTGTCCTTTGAGTAGCTGTGGCGAAACGTGTCGCCGGTTCCGTGGTCGTTTGCGTGCGCCTGGGTGGTGGGCATCGGTCTTCGTGCAGACTCCGTGGAGACCGCCGGGACGTGGCGGCCGGTCGGTCGATGATACCCCCCGGGGGTATCTGCTGACAAGGCAACGCAGCGTTCGCAATCGGGGAGCCGACCCGCTACACTCCGCGTGGATGGATCCCCGCGACCAACAGCGCGCGCTCCCGGACGGGATGACCTGCACCGTCTGCGACGAGCCCGTCCCCGCCGATCGGATGCGGCTCCTTGCCCGCCGGGATGACCTGACCTTCGTTCAGCTGGAGTGCTCGGGCTGCGGCAACTCCAGCCTCGAGTTCGTCGTGTCAGGGTCAGAGATTGAAACCGCGCCGGCGCCGGCTGCGGCTCTCGCCGATGGTCACTCGGCTTCACCGCCGGCGATCTCCTACGCGGATGTACGCGCCATGCGTCAATTCCTGGATTCTTATCGAGGCGATACTCGTGGGCTCGTGGAGCGACTCCACGGCAGCGGGCGGTCATCCCGCGGCGCCTGGTCCGTCGATCGTGGACGCCGCCGATGACGACGATCGAGGATCTCGCCGTGGATCCGCCCGTCAGTCCCCAAGCCAGCCGGATCGATTCGTTCGGCCGCCCGTGGCCATCGTTCGCCCATGCCAGCGAGGCGGAGATGGCCAGGATCCTGGACTTCTACACGGTGCGCTGGGAATACGAGCCGCGAACATTCCCCATCCTCTGGAACCTCGATGGCGCCGTGGTCGAGAGCTTCTCCCCGGACTTCTACCTGCCGGAACTCGACCTCTACCTCGAGCTGACCACCCTGAAGCAGCGGCTCGTGCGCAAGAAGAACCGCAAGCTGCGCCGGCTCCGCGATCTGTACCCGGCGATCCGGATCAAGCTGTTCTACGCGCGCGATTTCCGGGCCATCATGCTCAAATACGGCAGGCTCGCCCTGGCTGATTCGCTGTCCGGAACGCTCGGTCAGATCGGCAGTGAGCGAGTGCTCCTCGACGGGCCGATCGCCGACGAGATCGACGTGCTGTCGGTGGATCCAGGCTCCGCAGCGGACCCGTCGGCCCCCGATGCGCAGCCTCTGCCGGTGCCGCCAGCACGACGGCGCCGACCGAAACGCATCGCGTCGCCAACGGCAGATATGCTCGTGCCAGCCGGTTCCGCTGCCGCCGCCGGCGGGCCTGACGGCAGCCGCCAGGCTCCGGACCCGACCTCGACCCAGGAGGCACCCAGAACGTGACGTCGATCTCCACCGATCTCAACGCCGATATCGGTGAGGTGCTCCTGGACGAGGTGCAGATCCAGGCCCGGATCCGCGAACTCGGGGAACAGATCAGCGCCGACTACGCTGGTCGACGGCTGACCCTGGTGAGCGTCCTCAAGGGCTCCCTGCCGTTCATGGCCGACCTCATGCGGTCCATTTCATTGCCCCTCCGGATCGATCTGATGGAGGTGAGCTCGTACGGCGGCGCGAGCACGGAATCCTCGGGCCTGGTCCGAATCCTCAAGGACCTCTCGTCGACGATCGAGGGAGAGGAGGTCCTCATCTGCGAGGACATCATCGACACCGGCCTGACGCTCAACTACCTGGTTCGCTACCTGCGGGGCAAGAAGCCAGCCTCGCTGCGCATCTGCACCCTCCTCGACAAGCCCGCTCGGCGCCTGGTCGAGATCCCGGTCGACTACACGGGCTTCACGATTCCGGACCAGTTCGTGGTCGGGTATGGCCTTGACTACAACGAGCTGTATCGAAACCTGCGCTTCGTTGGCGTCCTCAGGCCAGAGGTCTACACGGCGCCTGAATGAGCGCCCATCGACGTCCGGTCGGCCGGGCCAGGATCCTCGCGGGCCTGAGCTCGGCGGTGATCCTTTTGGGCTGCGTCCTGCGCTGGTGGTCGGTCGGCGGCCTGAACGGACTCCCCGAGCTCGGAGGCAACGCGTTCGATGGCTTCGGGATCGTGGTCTTCGCGGTCGCGCTCATCACGATCGCCGTTGTCACGCTGCCGTACGCCACGGATCGGCCGGTTCAGGCCGACCGCTGGCCCGTCTACGCCCTTCTCGCCGCGCTCGGCTGGATCGCCTTCGTCGTCCGGATCGTCGATCTCCTGACGGTCGGCGCCCTGGCCTTTCGCGAGCCGACCCAGCTGGTGACGAACGGGCCTGGTCTCTGGGTCACCGGAATTGGCCTGGCGATGCTCGCCCGGGCGGCGTACGACATCCACCGGGGGCTGGATCAGCGCTGACCAGCGCGTATCAGCGTGGATCAGCGTGGATCAGCGTGGGCTCAGGTGATGCCGAGGTAGACCTTCTGGACGTTCGGGTCGTCGCGCAGCGATGCCGCGCTGTCACTCATGGCGATCGCCCCGGTTTCGATGACGTAGCCGCGGTCGGCGATCTGGAGTGCCATCCGGGCGTTCTGTTCGATCAGCAGGATCGTCGTCCCTTCCGCATGCAACCGGACGATCGTCTCGAAGATCGAATCGACCAGCACCGGCGCGAGCCCCATCGAGGGTTCATCGAGGAGCAGGATCCGTGGCTGCGCCATGAGTGCGCGGGCCATCGCCAGCATCTGTTGCTCACCACCGCTCAGCGTTCCGGACACCTGGCTGTGTCGCTCCTTGAGCCGGGGGAACATCGCATACCCGCGCTCGATTCCGGCTTTGACGTCCGCGTGGTTATCGAGGGTGTAGCCGCCCATTTTGAGATTCTCATCGACCGTCAGGCGGGCGAACATGCGCCGGCCTTCGGGGACCTGGACCACGCCGCGCATGACGATCTTGTGCGGGGATAGATGAGTGATGTCCTCTCCGTCGAGGAGGACGCGGCCCGACCGTGGCGGGACGATGCCGCTGATCGAGTTGAGTGTGGTGGTCTTGCCGGCGCCGTTGGCGCCGATCAGGGCAACGATCTCACCCTGATCGACCGTCAGGGAAACGCCCTTCAGGGCGTGGATGCTGCCGTAGTAGGTGTGCAGGTCTTCGACGGCGAGGATGGCCATGGATCAGCTCACGCTCGGGGAGGTCTCGGGCCGTCGATCATCGGGCAGATCCGGGACCTCGGCGGCGCCGCCAGTGCCCAGGTATGCCTCGATGACCTTGGCGTTGGTCTGGATCTCACGCGCTGTACCTTCTGCGATCTTCTCGCCGTAGTCGAGCACCGTGATCCGCTCTGAGATCCCCATAACGACCCGCATCTGATGCTCGATCAGCAGGATGGTGATTCCAAGCTCGTCACGCAATGACCGGATAAAGGCCGTCATCTGCGCGGTCTCGGCCGGGTTCATGCCCGCCGTCGGTTCGTCGAGGAGCAGGAGCTTCGGCTGGTTCGCAAGGGCCCGACCGATCTCGAGCCGGCGCTGGGCGCCGTACGGCAACTTGTCCGCGAGGACGTCGCCCTTGCCCTTCAGCCCGACGAACTCGAGCAGCCGACGAGCCTCGTCCGCGTTCGCGAGTTCCTCGGCGCGGACCTTCGCCGTGTTGAGGATTGCCCCCAGCCACGTCCCGTGGAGGCGATGGTGCTCGCCGACCATGATGTTCTCCAGGGCGGTCATGTTCGCGAAGAGACGAATGTTCTGATACGTCCGCGAGATGCCGAGATGGGCGATCTGGTCTCTCCGCAGACCCTTGATCGTCGTCCCATCGAAGACGATCTGGCCCTCTTCGGGGCGGTAGAAACCGGCGATGCAGTTGAAGAACGTGGTCTTGCCCGCACCGTTCGGCCCGATGACGCTGACGATGGCGCCCGGCTCCACGGAGAAGCTCAGCTCGCGGACCGCATTGAGGCCGCCGAACCGCTTGGTGATCTTGGTGACTTCGAGGAGTGCCATTTCGGTTACCCGGCCGCCCCGGCCGGAGCCTGTTCCTCATCGAGGCCGTTGGCCTCGAGCTCCTCGTGCATCGCATGCAGGTCTCGTCGAATGATCTTGGATGGCAGCAGACCTTCCGGACGGAAGCGCATCATCGCGATCAGGGCGATGCCATAGAACAGGAAGCGGTACTCGGAGAACTCGCGGAACGCTTCGGGGATGCCGATCAGGAAGATGGCCCCGACCACGACGCCCGGAATGCTGCCCATCCCGCCGATGATGATCAGCGACGCGACATTGATCGACACGAACAGCGTCACGCTGCTCGCAAAGATGGAGCCGAGCAGTCCAGCGAAGATGGCTCCACCGAGGCCGGCGAAGGCGGCCCCGATCATGTAGGCCAGCAGCTTCGTCTGGACGAGGTTGATACCCAGCGCCTCCGCGACATCCTCGTCCTCCCGGATGGCGATCCACGCCCGCCCGATTCTGGACGCGCGCAGGCGAATAGCCACGAGCGCGACGATGACAGCCGCAACCAGGGCGATGTAGTAGATCTGGACCGGCCCGGCAAGCCAGTTGTCAGGCGAGACTTCGATCGGTTTCGGGATGTTGATGATCCCCTGCGGGCCGCCGAGCCATGGCTTGAGCAGGTCCGAGCCAGCCAGGATCCGGATGATCTCCCCGAACCCGAGGGTGGCGATGGCGAGGTAGTCGCCGCGGATCCCGAGGATCGGCAGCCCGAAGAACGCACCGAACATCATGGCGATGATCACGGCGAACGGAACCGCGGCCCAGAACGGCCACTGGGCGATCCCGTACTCGGCGGTCGAGGTGAGGAGGCCCACGGTGTAGGCGCCGACCGCGAAGAACGCGACGAAGCCGAGATCGAGGAGGCCTGCCAGCCCGAGCGTGATGTTGAGGCCGAGACCCATCAGGACATAGAGCGCGACCACGGCCACGACCTGGGCGAAGAATGGCCCGACGCCGTGAGGCAGCCACAGGACAAGCAGGACCAGGGCGACCAGCGAAACCGGCCGCACAACCCGCTTCCGTTCCGGCGGAAGAGTGTCGACCCGCGATCGCATGCCAATCCGGCGTATCCCAATCCGCCCGCCGACGACCACGAGGACGGTCACGATCGCGCCAATGACGGTCATGCCGTTGTCGGCCAGCAGGAGTCGTCCGAGGCCCGCGGTGACAGTGCTGGCAAGCAAGGGCGGCCGGAGCAGGCCGGCGAACAGGCCGATCAGGAGGAGGGCGAGCAGTGCATCCGTCACCGGGCGCTGAATGGAAGCTGGCGCGGTCAGCAGCAGCGCAGTCAGTGCTCCAACGGCGGCTAGTCCGACGATCGGAACCCATACTCCCGCCACGCCGAGACCGAAGGTCAGCACCTCAGTCGTGACCGGCGACGCGTGGAGGAACATCGCGCGCAGGTTGATGCTCGCCGAGATGATCACGAGTGCCGCGGGGAACGCTCCCGTGATCGCACCCACGACGGCGCCGATGGCAACGGCCCGCCGAGGTTTGATCTGCTTGCCGCGCAGGACGAGAAAGACCGGCGCGACGGCCGCCAGGACCATCGACGTCTCGCCCAGGGTGATGAAGTTCGCGACCAACGCGCGTGGCTGGAATACTTCCACGATCCCGACGAGGCAGAGGTACAGGGCCACGAACCCGCCGAGGAGCCCGATCCGGATCACGGTGCGCCAGTCGGTGGCTGCGGCAGTTTGAGCGGCTCTCACGGTTGTCATGCTCGCTTCCCGGCGACACGCTCGCCGAGGATTCCCGACGGTCGGAAGACGAGGACAAGGACGAGGAGCGTGAACGCGATCACGTCCTTGAGCTGATTAGGCGAGGGCACGTTCAGCCCGTCCAGGAAGAGGGTCGGTCCGACCGATTCAACCTGACCCAGGAAGAGCCCGCCCAGCATGGCGCCCGGCACATTACCGATCCCGCCGAGGACGGCAGCCGTGAACGCCTTGATCCCGGGAACGAACCCGGTGAAGAAGAAGACCTGCTTGAACATCAGCGCATACAGGACGCCCGCCGCACCCGCCATTGCGGCGCCGACGGCGAAGGTGGTCACGATCGCGCGATTGACGTCGATGCCCATCAGTTCGGCGGTGCTCTGGTCCTCGGATACCGCCCGAATGGCGGTGCCGAGTTTGGTTCGCATGACGAAGAAGTAGAGGCCACTCATCATCGCCAGCGCCGACACCACGACCAGGACGTCAACCCAGCGCAAGCGCAGGAAGTCGATCGGCACCGCCTCGTTGAGCACGCTCACGACGGGGTAGACGTAGATGCCCGCTCCGAAGATGCCCCGGAAGGTGTACTGAAGGAAGAAGGACGCTCCGATCGCGCTGATCAGCGGGACCAGCCGTGGGGCGTTCCGCAACGGGCGGTACGCGATCCGCTCGACGAGCAGGGCGAGGGCGGTCGAGAATGCCGCGGCCACAACGATCATGACCAGGACGGCCAGCACCGCGGCCAGCGGCGAGCTGTTGAGGATCCCAGCCCCCGCGAAGGCCGTCGCGACGAAGTACCCGGCAAAGGCACCGCCCATGAAGATCTCGCCATGGGCGAAATTGATCATCCTGAGGATGCCGTAGACCATCGTGTAGCCCAGGGCAATGAGCGCATAGATGCTGCCGGTCGTGAGGCCGCTGACAATCAGCGATGCCCATGTGTCCCAGGAGTACCTGCCGCTGGCGATCGTCAGGGTGGACCCGACGACGACGATGAGGATGACCGCGATCCTGAAGACCCACAGGAACCCGGCGATCGCGAATTCTGTGATTCGGTCGATGGCAGTGGTGCGCATTGGCTGCCCCGGTGCGGAAAGTGGACGGTCTATGTGCGCTCGAGATGCTTGTGGATTGAGCCGGGCTCAAGGCCCGGCCCAATCCACGGCCGGTCAGGTACTCCGGAGGAGACCCTGACCGGCAGGAGTGCTAGGAACGATGTTGAAGGACTACTTCGGCCAGACCGGTGCGGCTGGCGGCCACGAGCCGCCGACTTCGGTCGCCGTGATCTGGTACATGGCGATGAGCGGAGCACCGCAGTCGCCAGTCGCGGAACACGTCAGGACACCGGTGATCCCCTTGAAATCCTTCGTCGCGAAGATCGCATCGCGAAGAGCCTGCTTGGGGATGTACGTGGTGCCATCGCTGCCCGTGACCGCGACCTTTTCGATCGCTCCAAGCAGGATGTTCATGGCGTCATAGGCGTGGGCATGGAAGGCAGAGATCGGCGCGGAGCCGACCTTGGCCTGGTACTTGGTCAGGAAGTCCGCGTATCCCGCCTGGAAGGCCGAGAAGTTCGGGCTGGACAGGTAGTTGCCTTCGGCAGCGGGCCCGGCGGCCTTGACGAAGTCGGGGGTGAACATGCCGTCAGATCCGATCATGACGACCTTCTCCAGACCCGGGACCTGAGCGTGCTGCGCCCACAGGAAGCCACCCTCGGCCACGAAGACCGGGTCGTAGATGACGTCCGGCTTGGCAGCCGCGACCGCGGTCAGGACCGGCTTCATGTCCGTCTGGCCCTTCGACACGGCCTCCTGGGCGACGATCGTGCCGCCAAGCTCCGTGAAGTTGTCGGCGAAGACCTGCTGGAGAGCTTGGGCGTAGGCACTGCCATCGTGGATCGTGGCTGCGGTCTTCAGACCGAGCACGGTGTAGACGAAGTCAGCAACGGCCTTGCCCTGGAATGTGTCGCTATGCGCGGTTCGTGCGTATCCGGCATACGTCGCGTCGCGGTCCGTCGCGGTCAGTGCCGGTCGAGTGTTGGAAGGCGAGATCGTGGTCAGGCCGGCATTCGTGATCGCGGCGATGCCACCGACGGCCTCGTCCGAGCAGCTCGACCCGACGAGGCCGACGATCGTGTTGTCGGCTGCCATCTTGGCTGCCGCAGCCGCGCCGCCGTCGACGGTGCAGAGGGAATCTTCGGTGGTCAGGTTGATCTCATGACCGGCGACCTTGCCGCCGGCGTCATCGACTGCGATCTGGGCGCCGGTCAGGGAGTCCTGGCCGAGTGACGCATCGGCGCCGGAAAGCACGCCCCAGAAGGCGACGTGGATCTTCTCACCCGACGGGATCGTAATGTTACCGAGGGCGTCCGTGGGTGGCGTGGAGCCGGCGGCCCCACATGCGGCAAACGCGAGCGCGGCTACCGCCGCGAACGCCCCGAACTTCGAGAGCTTCATTCAGTCTCCTCCAACGATGAAGGTGTCCGGATTCCCCGGATCACCACGGTCGGTTGCCAGAGGGCGACCCGACGACGAGCCCGGACCGACGTTCCGGCGCCCTGTGCCCGGGTCAGTGGCCGGGGACCCAACATGGGGCTCCGGTGGCATGGCACGGGCGGCGGTGCGTATCGGGCGGCCGATCGGAGGACGTATCGGGCGGCGCACTATGGCCGCCGAAGCGATGCCGTATGATAGGCCACGGCGCAACGATTGCAACACTACTTGTCGCTGTCCAGATGATTTCGCGAGTGATTTGATCGCTCGCGCCTCCTGCGATCAGCGACAGTGTGTGACCCCGGTCGGACCCGGTTGGGGTGGTTGGCAACGAGTTCGCCATCCGATCGAGGTACCAGCGACGGCGTGGAATACACGGTCCGGGCAGCCCGAATCACCGATGTCGACCGGTTCGTCGCCCTGGGCGGCGAGCAGATCGGCGGGCGCGGTTCAGGCACGGCCCTGGATGCCGCGGACATGCTCCGGCAGCTGGTCTATCTCCCCCACGCGAGCATCCTCGTCGCCGAGCGACAACGGGAACTCGTGGGCGGCGCGGTCCTCGCGATCCGCCCTTCGGTCCGTGCCGGCGGGTACGTCGGAACGATTGACCTGCTGATCATCGCCGCCGATGCCGACGCCGACGCGGTGACCGAGATCCTCCTGGTGGAGGCACTCCGATCGGCTGCCAACAAGGGCTGCGCGTCCATCGAGGCGACGCGGCCAGACGATCCCACCGAACGGGCCCGGTGGGAGGAACAGGGGTTCGCTGACCTCGGCCCGCACATGGGACGCTCGCTCGCACCCGCTGGCGCGAGCGCTCGGCGGTC
Source organism: Candidatus Limnocylindrales bacterium (assembly GCA_038328755.1). Lineage (GTDB taxonomy): Bacteria > Chloroflexota > Limnocylindria > Limnocylindrales > CSP1-4 > UBA5189. The sequence continues at coordinate 16,611 of JBBQMH010000007.1, read as the reverse complement.
CCGCTGATTGTGGCACTCCGCCGGCTTGACCGGTGAGTGGCCATCACGAATAGGAGACCCAATTGGGTAAGAATGTCGCCGTCTTCGTAGACGTTGCGAATGTGTTCTATGCGGCCAAGGCGGCTGGTGTGGACATCGACTACGTCACGCTGCTCAAGTCGGTCACGGCCGGCCGTGATCTCGTGCGGGCGTATGCGTATACCGGGCTTGATCCCGACAACGAGAACCAGCGGAACTTCCACGATTTCCTCCGCCGGAGCGGGTACAAGGTGGTCAGCAAGGACATCCGCAAGTACGGCGACGGCAAGGTCAAGGCCAACCTCGACATCGAGCTCGTGGTCGACATGATGAAGACCGCCCGAAACCTCGACATCGCGATCGTCGTCTCAGGGGACGGCGATTTCGCGCCGGCCATCCGGGCCGTCCAGGAGCAGGGTGTCCGGGTCGAGGTGCTGAGCTTCCGCGGGAACACGTCGTCGGATCTCATGGAAGTCGCCGACCTGTTCACCGATATCGCTCAGATCGCCAAGGTAGAGAAGGGCTCGTCCCGCTCGGGCCGGCGCGTGGCCAGCGACGAAGACGATCTCTCCATGACCGAGGTCCCGGACAAGATGAGCGAGGGCACCGGCACCGGCCGCGGTCGTGGTCGCAGCCGAAGTCGCGTCAAGCCGGCCGATGCCGAGCCAGTGGCCGCGCCGCCGCGCCGCCGCAGTCGGGCACAAGCTCCGGTCGAGACCGAGGCCGTGGAGTCGAGCGCTGTTTCCGGATCGTCGCTCGTCGCGCTGCCCGGAGAGAAGCTGTCCAAGGCCGCTCCCGTCGTCGTCGCGCCGCCGGTGGCTGAACGGGATGCGGACGATGCCGAGGAATCGTCCGAGGAAATCGACGAGACGAGGGTCGAGGGCGAGGAGGAGCCGCGCCGTCGTCGCCGTCGCCGTGGCGGGCGTGGTCGGGGCAGGGGTCGCGGGCACGAGGATGGCGTTGCGGGTCCGGATGGATCCAGTGACGACGCTGAAGCTGAGCCCGATGACACCGAAGCCGACGAGCCGCCGGTAGCACCCGGCCCGGCCAGGCGCTCAACGCACGCGTTTGGATCAGTCTGGGATTCGCAGATCGGTATGCCGGCCGCGGCATCCGGTGCGCCAGGGCCGATTGACGAAGAGGACCTGGACGAGCCGCCAATCCCCGAGTACCTGATCTCGGAGCGGCGTCAGCGAGATAGCGGGCGTGGGCCCGGACGTGGTGGCCCTGCCCGGGGCGGAGCGCGCGCTGGCTACGCCGCCGCGAGCGACCGGGAGCGATTCGGCCCCGGCAATCGCGGACCATCTGGTGGGGCCACGGGCGGCCGATCCGGCGGCAGTTCCCGCTACGGTGAGCCATCGCCTCGCGGTGGATCACGCGAACCGGACCGCTTCCGCACTGATCGGCCGGCTCCTCGATCCGCAGGCCCCGTGGGTAACCCCAACGAGCCCTGGAGCGAGGTACCGCCGGAGCTGGAAGCAATGCTCCGGGCGCAGCTTGGATCGCGACCGGCCAGCAGGCCCGCCGCCCCGGCGCCCGCGAGTGACGACGGCGACGGTGGGTCCGTTCCGGTCGAGGCGACCAAGCCCGCACCCCGGCGACGATCGCCGCGCACGGCTGTCGTGAGCGGCTCCGCGCCGGAGTCACCGATGGCCGACGTCGCCGAGGTGGTGGATACCGCCAAGCCGGCGCCGAAAGCGAGGGCGAGCCGGAAGGCTCCGGCCAAGGCCGCTGCCAAGACCGCTGCCACCAAGGCTCCGGCGAAGGCGTCAGCGACCAGGTCGAAGGCCAGGGCCGCCGCGGCGCCGTCTTCGGACGATGCGTCCGCGTCGGCTGAGCCCGTGGCCGAGAAGCCTGCGCCGAAGCGTCGGACGACGCGCAAGGCCGCCGTCGTGGCAGAGCCGGAGGCTGCGAAGCCCGCGGCGAAGCGACGGACGACGCGCAAGGCGGCCGAGCCCGCGAGCTAAACAGCTCGGAATGGACGGCATGCGGACCCGCGGTCAGCCCGTGGCGGTAGCCGCGATCCGAGCGATGCTCGGGTCCGGCATACCGCACGCCATCCTCCTCACCGGCCCATCCGGCGTGGGCAAGACCACGCTTGCCGGCGATATCGCCGCCGCGCTGCTGTGTACCGCCCCGGAGGTCGGGTCGAGGCCGTGCCGCGAATGCCGCGGTTGCCGCATGGTCGAGCACGGCAACCATCCGGATGTCCACCGGCTCGCGCCGGCCGGCGCCGGGAGCGTGATCCCGATCGGGGGCCGCGATGTGCGGGGCGTTCGCGACCTCGTGGCCAATCTCGCCTATCTGCCCATCGAGGGTGGTCAGCGGGTCGCGATCGTCGAGGCGGCGCATCGGATGACCGAAGACGCGCAGTCGGCGTTCCTCAAGACTCTCGAAGAACCGCCAGCGTTCACGACGATCGTCCTGTGCGCCGATGAGGAGGAGCAGCTCCTGCCCACGATTCGCTCTCGCTGTGTCCGAATTCGCCTCGGGCCCATCGGGGTTCGAGATCTGGAACTCGTGCTCGCGGAGCAGGGGGTCGCTGACCCGCCGACCGCGGCGCGCCTGGCGCGCGTCGCTGAGGGGCGTCCCGGTCTGGCCATCAACTACGCGCGCGCCCCTGGGGCCGTCCTGCTGCGCGGCGAGATCGCTCGCACCCTGCTCGATCTGCTTGGGGCGGGTCTGACCGCGCGCCTCGTCGGCGTCAGGGAACTCGCCGCCCGGGCCGCCGAGCTCAATCGGGCGCTCGATGCAGGTGCCGCCGAGGCGTCGGCCACCAAACCGGTCCGCGCGGGTGCCAGAGGGCGCGGCCAGACGCGCGGGCCAGGGAGCGCTCCCGGTCCAGCCGCTGCTGCCGTGGCTGACGTGTCGGATGCAGCTGCACCCGACACCGAGTCGGCGCCGGACGAGAAGGGCGTTCGAATCCCGGCCGCCGAGCGACGTCGCGGAGCCCTGGCCCTCCTCGAGGTCTGGCGCTCCGTCATCCGGGATCTCGGACTGGTCGTCGTGGGTGACCAGGCGGCCATCCGCGACCTCGACCTGGTCGATGACCTCCAGGGCCCCTCGAGCCGCCTGGATGCCGTGAGCGTCGGTGCGGCGCTCCGGCGGATCGACACGGCGGCCGAACGGCTCGAGGGAAACGTGAGTCCCGAACTCGTACTCGACGTCCTGGCCATCGCCTGGGCGCCACCCGCGGGCCGATGACCAGAGTCCGCTTGGACGCCACGATTCATGGCGTAGTCCAGGGCGTCGGGTTTCGCGTGTTCGTCCTGGACGCAGCCGCTGGTCTCGCCGTCAGCGGCTGGGTTGCCAACGAGCGGGACGGTGCGCTGCGCTGTGTCGCGGAGGGAGATCGCGCCGATCTCGAGGCGCTGGTCCGGATCCTCGAACGGGGACCGGCAGGATCGATCGTCGACAGGGTCACCACGATCTGGATGCCGGCAACCGGCGCCTTCGAAGGATTCTCGATCCGCTCGACCTGGCACTCGGGCGACTGACCCGGCACTCGGGCGACTGACCCGGCACTCGGGCGCGGCTCGCACGGGGCAATCACGCGCGGCTCGCGCGGGGCAATCACGCGCGGCCCGCGTCGCCGCGTCGCCGAATGCCGCTTCAGGAATGGGACGAGAGGCCTATTCCCTTTCGCCGCTCGGAGCACGATGCTGGCTCGGTGGAAGGCATGTCCGTCGCTCATTCACTGCCTGAGCTGTACCTCAAGGTGCTGGAGCGCGCCGCCGCGCTCGAGGCGACTGGCCGTCGTGCGGAGGCGCTGATCCTCCGCCGTGCGGCGCTGACCACCTATTCCCGTGCCTGGGACGCGGAGGCCACCCGCCGCCTCGAGGCCCTCCGTACGCGTGCCGAGCGCGTTCTCGATGGGTTGGACCGTCCTCGCACGCTCGACCCTGGCCGAACCACCCTGCGCTGGTCCCGCTCGGCCTGACGCCGCCGGCCCTCGCCCGGGTACGCTTCGGGCATGACCTCCATCCCGGCCCTCGCTGAACGGATCGTCGATGCGATCGGCCGGCTCGTGGCCCTCGCCGAGGTCGTTGACGACGAGTGGACCTACATTCACGATCTCGAAGCCGTCTGGGTGGCCCGCGTGCGTGCCGTTGCGGCGGAACGCGTGAACGAGGCGGCGGATCCGGCGATCGAACCGGCGATCAATCAGCTCGTTGTCGAGAGCGGCCTGATCACGGATCCGCACCGGGCGATCGACTGGCTGTCGACCCTGCCCCAGGCGACGCTCGTGGCCTTCGGCGAGGAGGCCTGGTGAGGTTCCAGGACGCGGCCCGTGACGCCCGCACCGTGGTCTATGCGGGCATCCAGGCGGATGCCCTCGTCGGACGCATGGCGGCGCTGCTCGACGATGCCACGCCCTCCCAGCGGGTCCTGGCTCGGGCCGTCATGAACGGCGAGACCACTGACCCGGAGCCGTGGCGCGTGGCCTTCGCCCGGCTCTTCGGTCGTGTGGCCGGTGCGGGCGACGTCTCGGTGGAACGGTCAGAGGCGATCCTCGAGGCGTCGCTTGAGGTGGCGAACCGAGGCGATCAGGTCAGGAGCCAGTTCCGGGGCGCGATCGTCGAAGCCGTAACCGAGCGCCTCCTGGCCCGCCGTGTGCCAGCGGAGGTGCTCCGTCACGAGCGCCGAATCCTGTTCGACGGAGTCACGGCCGAGATCCATCCCTACGACGTGACCGTCGAGGCACCGGGGGCGGCGGAAGCCTACGACTGCAAGTGGGGTGCGCGCGGGATCTCGTCCGACGTCCTGCATCAGCTCGACGATGCGCGAGCCCACGCAGCCGAGGAGGGCGAGCGCCTGCTGCCGGTACTCGTGGTGTTCGATGCGCGAAGGTCCTGTGAAGTTCGACTGGCGCGCCAGACGGCGCCACGTACCGGCACGCGGCTCGTCTCCATCGAGACACTGGACCGGCTGGCCGGCCGACGCACAGTGGCTCCAGCGTGAGCGGATCACGGTCCCTCGGCGGCACGGATCCTGGGCTGGCGGGCCGGGAGGACCGGCCGGTTGAGGGCGTCGACAACGGCTATCTCGCCGGCTATCGCGTCCGTTTCGACGAGGCTGGTCCCGATGGACAGGTGCGGACAGGATCGCTCCTGCGGTATGCGCAGGACGTCGCCTGGCGCCACTCCGAAGCGCTCGGGTTCGACCGGAGCTGGTACGCGGAACGGCGCCGCTCCTGGGTGGTCCGATCGGCGGAGCTCGAAATTCTCGCTCCGATCTCGATGGGACGAATCCTGCGCCTGGCGACTGCCGTCATCGGCCATCGCCGTATCTGGGCACGCCGGCGGGGCGAGTTCCGGCTGCCCGATGGGTCGCTGGCGGCCATCTCGACGGTCGACTGGGTCCTGATCGATGACGGTGGCCGGATCAATCGGATCCCGCCCGACTTCGGGGAAGCATTCCCCAACCCGGAACTCGACGGCGAGATCATCCGGGTCGTCCTGCCGGGCCTGCCCGCGGATGCCTCGGCTCTCGAGCTGCGAGCCAGACCGCAGGACCTGGATCCGCTGGGGCACGTGAACAACGCCGTCTATCTCGACTGGATCGAAGAGGCCATCTCGGCTGCCGGTGGTCGGGATGCGCTGACGGCCGAGCCCCGCCGAGCTGCGATCGAGTACGCGGCATCGGCGGAACCCGGCGATCTCGTCGATGCCCGGGCCTGGCTCGATGCCGGTTCATGGTGGGTTCGGCTGGCCCGCCGCAGTGACGACGCGGTCCTGGTGCGTGCCCGACTCGAAGGATCTGCCACGCCCTGAGGCGCGCGTGGTCCGGTCTTGGGTCAGGCGGTCTTGAGGAGGCGGCTCAGGAACTCCTGGCAGCGAGCATCCTGTGGATCGTCAAGGACTTGCTCGGGCGAGCCAGCCTCCACGAAGATGCCCTCCTCGATGAAGTAGACCCGATCGGCAGCCTCGCGCGCGAAGGCCATCTCGTGGGTCACCACGATCATCGTCGCGCCCTCGTGGGCGAGCTCGGCCATGACCTTGAGGACCTCGCCAACGAGCGTCGGGTCGAGCGCCGACGTCGGCTCATCGAACAGCAGCACCTTTGGTTCCATCGTGAGAGCTCGTGCGATGGCCACGCGCTGCTTCTCGCCACCCGACAGCCGGGCCGGGAACTCGTCCCGCTTGTCAGCCAGGCCAACCTTGTCCAGGAAACGCTCCGCGACGGCCACCGCCGCATCCATCGCCATGTCCTTTACCCGGATCGGGCCTTCGATCAGGTTCTGGATGACGGTCATGTGGGGGAAGAGGTTGAACTCCTGGAAGACCATCTGGGCACTCAGACGAATCTGCCGGATCCGCTCCTGGTGCTCGCGGTCCCATGGGTGTAGTGGGTCTGCTTCGACCCTGAGTCCGGCTACCTCGATCGTTCCGACCGTCGGCTCCTCGAGGAAGTTGGTGCAGCGCAGGAGCGTGCTCTTGCCCGACCCCGAGCGTCCGATGAGACAGACAGTCTCGCTCGGGTAAACCTCAAGGTTGCACCCGCGGAGCACATGGTTCGACCCGTAGTACTTCTCCAGCCCCTCGAGGCGGACGATGGGTTCGGCGCCGGCCGGAGTCAGCGCCCCTGGCGCGGCGAATCGATCGCGAGTTTCGCTTTCAGCAGTCATCGTTCAGGCCTCACAGTCGTCGGTCGCTTTCAGCCATCCGCTTCTCGAGGCGGTCCTGGAGGATCGAGAAGGCGATCGTCAGGATCCAGTAGACCAGCGCCGCGACGAGCAGGGCCTCGAGCGCCCGGAAGTTCTGCGTCCCGACACGCTGCGCGCGCCAGAGCAATTCCTGGACCCCGAGGTACGACACGAGGGCCGAGTCCTTGATCATCGCGATGAATTCGTTGCCAATCGCCGGCGTGACGATCCGGAACGCCTGCGGAAGGATGATCCGGCGCATCGTCATGCTGTCGGTCATGCCGATCGCGGCGGCCGCCTCCAACTGACCGCGCGGAATGGCCTGGATGCCGGCCCGGAAGACCTCGGTCATATACGCGCCGTAGTTGAACGCCAGCGCGAAGATACCCAGCACGATCGTCGGAACACCGGCGAACCCCTCCCAGATCTGGGGCAGGGCGAGGTAGACGAACAGGATCTGGACGATGAGCGGCGTCCCTCGCACCAGCGACACGTAGAAGCTCGCCACCCCGTAGATGACCGGTCGAGCCGAGAGTCGGCCGAGCGCCCCCAGGACCGCCAGGATGACGGCGAAGAAGATCGACGTTGCCGACACGATGATCGTGATCGGGATCCCGCCCAGGATGAACTCCTGCCAGCGGGCGAGGAACACCAGGTCGATCTTGTCGGCCGCGATGAGGCCGCCGACGATCAGACCGATGAGCACCAGCCATGTGGCAAGGAACGACAGGCGGAAGCGAAGCTGTGCGCTCCGTCTGCTTCGAGCGACTGTCTCGATGACCGCCGCGCTGGTGGCGGTACCGGTCATCAGTTCACCTCCTCATGCCGAAATGTCACCACGGGGCGCCTTGGCCGGCGCCCCGTGGTCTGGTATCGCTGTGACGCGGCGTCAGCCGCCCACCTTCGTTGTGAGGTCCTCCCCGAACCACTTGTCGGAGAGCCCTTTGAGAGTCCCGTCGGAACGCATGGCGTCGAGGATCTTGTTGGCCTCGGCGACCATCGACGTCGGGTCCGCACCGGACTTGTCAAAGGCCACGGCAAGCGGCTCGTTGTAGACGGGATCGCCAAGGGCCATCACGGGCAGACCGGCGTCGGCAGCGGCGGCAACGGTCGTCGAGGAGCTGAGCCAGCCGTCGAAGTCCCGTCGACCGGCGCCCCACGCTTCGGCGCAGTTGCGGTCTGTTGGGAGCGTGGTCGCGGTGGCCCCAGCCGGCGGCTTCGTCTGTGGGCTCTCGGTCCCGAAGTCGAGCGTGCCTTCCAGCCACTGCAGGTACGTGGTGCCCTGGGCAACGCAGATGACCTTGCCGGCCAAGCCGTCAAGGGAGGTGATACCCGAGTCCGGCAGGACCGCCATCTGAGCGGGAGTGAAGTAGTACGGGTTGGTGAAGTCGAGGACCTTCTGGCGGTCGCTCGTGATCGTCATCGAGCCGACGCTGAAGTCCCAGCGACCGCTCCACGAGCCAGCCGTGAGGGCCTCCCAGGACGGCGTCTCGAAGCTGATGTCAACGCCGAGCCGCTTCGCGATCTCGGTTCCGACGTCGATATCGAAGCCCTCGTAGCCGCCACTCGGTGTGATCGCCGACTGCGGCGGATACTCCGGATCGGTTGACATGACGATCTTGCCGGCCGCCTTTACGTTGGCGAGCAGGTCCGGCGCGGCGCTCGGTCCCGATGACGAGCACGCGCCAAAGGCGAGTGCGGCGACCGTCGCGATCGCGGCAACCCGCCCGAGGGCGTTAACGCGGTGAATCATGTGGCGCAGCCTCCAATGTTCTGTGCGTGGAGGCGCAGCTCATCCAGTCGGCATGCCGCGTCTCCGCGTGGCGCACTTGTGACGTCCTCGCAGTCTAGCCCACCGCGGACCTACCAGGGACCAGCATCCTGTACCGGCCCGGTGGGTGTCCCTCGCTGCCCGGAGGTGCTGGCAGCCGTGGGTCAGCCTTCCGCGTCGATGACTCGCATGACGGCGTTGATCAGCGCGAGGTGCGTGAACGCCTGGGGGAAGTTCCCAAGGTGGCGGCCCGTCTCGGGGTCGATCTCCTCGCCGTACAGGTGGAGCGGGCTGGCATGGGCCAGGAGGTTCTCGCACAGTCGTCGAGCGCGCGCGGCCTCCCCGATCTCGACCAGGGCCGAAACGAGCCAGAACGAGCAGATCACGAAGGCGCCTTCCTCTCCGCTCAGGCCATCGTCCGTCTCCTCGACCTTGTAACGCCTGACCAGGCCATCGACGCCGAGTTCCTCCCAAACCGCCAGCACGGTTCGGCGGATGCGCTTGTCGCTGCCCGGCAGGAAACCCACGAGCGGCATCAGGAGCACCGAGGCATCAAGTCCCGTGCTGCCGTAGGCCTGAGTAAAAACGCCTCGCTCATCGACACCGTTCGCGCACACGTCCGAGTGGATCTCGTCGGCAGCCGCCTGCCAGCTGGCGGCGAGCTCGGCGTCGTCGCGGAGGCGGGCCAGTTTGGCGCCACGATCGGCGGCGACCCAGCACATGACCTTGGAGGATGTGAAGTGCTGCGGTTCTCCGCGCACCTCCCAGATCCCACGGTCCGGCTTGCGCCAGTTCTCGATGGCTGCCTCCACCTGGCGCACGAGGATGGGCCAGACCCGATCGTCGAGTTGGTCCCGGGTCTTGGCGTGGAGGTGCGCGGCGTCCAGCAGAGAACCCCAGATGTCGTGCTGGCGCTGGCGATACGCCCCATTCCCGATGCGAACCGGGCGCGAACCCTCGTACCCGTGAAGGTGGTCCAGCGTCGACTCCTCGAGTTCGCGTTCGCCACCGATGCCGTACATGACCTGGAGATCACTCCCCGCTGATAGGCAATCAACGAGGAAGCTGAAGTAGTCCGTCGCCTCCCAGTCCAGGCCGAGGGTATCGAGCGCCCAGAGTGCCCAGGTGGAATCCCGGATCCAGGAATAGCGATAGTCCCAGTTGCGTTCCCCTCCGGGGTTTTCCGGGAGAGACGTCGTTGCGGCCGCCATGATCGCGCCGGTCGGCGCGTAGGTCAGGCCCTTGAGCGTCAGTGCCGAACGCTCGAGGTAGGGCCGCCAGCGATGGTCCGGGAGCCGCGCCCGGGCGAGCCAGTGCTGCCAGTGGTGCGCCGTCCAGATCAGGCGGCGGGCTGCGTCGCCGGACTCGATAGGTGGCGAGTCCGAGCCCCAGGACAGGGCGCAGAACCGGACGTCGCCCTCCTTGACCAGCGTGTGGCCGATCGCCCGCGGACCTTCGAACCCGAGGTTGAGATCGGAGCTGAGCGTCAGGCGGATGTCACTGCCCTCGGCCGCGTAGAGACCCTGGCCATACCCGTCGCCGGTGTATTCCCAGGAACCGTGGAGTCTCCCGTAGTCAAGCACCGGCTCGCAGTCCAACGTCAGCTGGACCTCGCCATTGACGCAACGAACCATCCGCAGCAGCACATGCTCGGCGTCGTAGTCGGTCGGAGGCCGTTGATGCGTTGGCGAGCGCTCGCGGTCATGGTGCCAGGGTCCCATCAGCAGCACGTCGCGAACGATCAGCCAGCCGGTGCGGGTACTCCAGCTCGTCTCCACGATCATCGTTCCCGGCACATAGCGCCTCGCGGCTGGCACGCGGACGTCGGCCGGACCGAACCGGAAGATGCCGGCGTCGCGATCCAGCATCGCCCCGAAGATGCTCGGCGAGTCCATTCGCGGAACGGACATCCACTCGACGTTGCCGCTCGGCGCCACGAGGGCAGTGACCTCGCCATCGGACAGGAAGGCGTAGTCCGAAATCGGCGGGAACGGCGAATGGTTCCCGGCCCGCGGGTCGGGCCCTTCGGCCAGGCCGGTTGACCCGAGCATGGTGTTGTCGTCTGGGCCGGATTTCTGGCTCGCCACGTGCGACCTCCGCTTGACGTTGGGCGAAGTTTCGCACCCATTCCGTCAGGCCGTCAGTGGACAGCCCACTCGTCGCGGCCGCGCGGCGGTCAGGCCGATCGGCCTGACCGCGGTTTGCCCAGCCTGGGCTCGTCGGGCAGCATCCATTCCGCGACCGGCGCCGGACGCGCAAGCAGATACCCCTGGACGAGCTGGACGCCAAGCTCGCGCAGCATCGCCAACTCCTCCTGGGACTCCACCCCCTCGGCGATGGCTGTCGCCCCGGGACTCGGTGGCGAACCGGAGCACCCGGTTGCCTGCTCGAACGCCGGGTTCACGTACTCGATCTCTGCTGCCAGGTTGGTGATGACCACGGACTCGGCTGAATGCTGGATGGCGGCGAACAGACGCTTGCGGTCCGCTTCGGCGGTCCTCACGAGCACCTGGACGATCGCGCCCGACGGCGTTGCCCGATCACGAGTCGACATGCGCATCGTCGCGGTGCCCCGTGGGAGCCGTCGCCAGGACCGTGACGAGCGGACGTGACCAGCGAGCGCGTTGAAGAGGTGATCGGCGCCATCGAGCGTCACGACGCGGAGCTGGCGGGCTGGATGCGCATGGCCGCCGACGGGCTGACTGCGGGCGAGGGCGGGGAGATCATCAGCCAGGCGAGCGTCCAGGTTTTCCTGTGGTACGAGCTACCCAGGAAGTACCCGGACGACGCGTGGCGTCCGGTGGTGGAGGCTGCTGCCGTCCTGTTCACGCTCCTCGGTCTCGATCGATACGCGGCGATTGTCCGATCAGTGACGACCGGGACGATCCTCGACGCGTGGGAGCGCGCACCCGCGCAGGGGTTCGCAGGGTTCACCGCGGCGCGGTCTCGCTCGGGCGTCGAACCGCCGGACACGGAGCTCCTGGTCTGGGGGAACATCCTTGGCTCGAATGAGTACGCCGCCTCCGAATCTGTCGAAGCGGCGCTGGAGGGCGCGATCATGGCCGGCGAGCTCCGTCCCGGCGCGGCTGCGTGGCGGCGATCGGCAGCCGCCGTCTGTGATCGGACGCTCCTGGAATCGCCCGCCCAGCCCGGCGGCAGGACGCGGCTGCAGGCCGTCCTCGACGAACGCGTCGAGACGTGGATCCGGAGCGGGCGGCCCGACCGCCTGAAGGCGTGGCGCGAGACGGTAGGCCACCGCGCGGCGGGCGACGTGCAGCTGCCGCCGGACTTGGCGACTGTGGTGGCCCCGATGCGCTGGCTCCTCGAGACGTGCCGGCCCGGGATCACCCTCACTCAGGCAGGCTATCTGCCGCCAGCCTTGGTGCGCGAGGCGGTCGGCCGATTTGGCTGGTGGGACTGGCGCGAGCCGCCCCGGTCCGAGGCGGATGTCCACCAGATCGGCGTCCTCCGTGACACCGCCGCACGCTTGCACCTTGTGTCGAAGCGGTCACGAAGGCTCGCCGTGTCTCGACGCGGCACTGGGTTCGCGGACGACACGGTCGGCCTGTGGCGGGCGATTGCGTCGACCATCGCGTGCGAGGACGAGTACCTCGCGATGCTCAGCGAGCTCCTCGCGCACCGGCTGCTCGACGGTCCGGCGATCGACGACGCACTCGAGCAGGAGCTCGGCCCGATCATCGCGGAGCAGGGCTGGACGGCCGACGGTGAACGGGTCACCTCGCAGGACGCCGCCTGGGCGGTTCACCGAGCCCTCTATCACTGGCGGCTGTTCGGTCTGCTCGACGAGATCCAACCGAGGTGGGAAGGCGGCCACCGGACGGGACCGAGTGTCACGGCGCTCAACGCCGCGGGCCAGTCCACCGCCGTCGTCTTCCTCCGCGCCCGTGCCACTGCCCCGCGAGCGTACCTCGGCGTGTGACGGCGCGGCGGGATGATGCATGTTGAACCCGACCGGTTCCGAAAGATCCGGTCTGCTCCAATGGAGGCTGCCCGGCGTGGTCTCTGCGCTGTTGACCGACCGCGCCCACCGAATCCAGGTGAGTCGTGCGTGCCGACGCCCGCCCGCCACCCCAGCCGGGCGACCAGCGCGGCAAGCTCTGGCGCACAAATAGGACAGGCGTTCTGGCGCGCCCGACAGGTGCTGGGCGCGTGGACGCCATAAGTATCCGCATCCCGGTCGAGGGCGTTGGTGAGGCTTGGGTCGCGTGAGCGGGCGCCCGGCTTTCGAGCTGTCCAAGCCGATCCAGGCCACCGCTTCGCTGCCCAGACCGGACCGGCGGCGACGAGTGATCCCGCGCGCGAGCTACCCGAGGACCTGGACCGCCACGCCGATCGCCTCGTAGACAGGCCGTGCCCGCGCGTCGCCGGAGACAAGCCGCCGTCCGTGTTGCCGCGCCGCCGCGCCGACGAGCGCATCGTAGACGGCACCGCCCGAGACGCCCAGCCGGGCGAGCTCGGACCCGAGCTCGGCTGACTCCGCCTCGGCCACAAACGCCGACGCGGGGAAGTTGTGAGCCAGCAGACGGACGACATCGGCGGGCGACCGACGAAGCCCGCCAGGCAGCCGCGTCAGGACAGAGTACGTCTCGAACCAGGCGTGGCCCGCTCGTGGTCTTCGGCGGGTTGGCCCTGGTCGTCGCCGACATCCTCGCACCACCTGTCGCGCTCGGCGAAACCTGGCTGCTGCGGCTGCTCGAGCCCGACTCCTACTTCACGAACCAGTCGATCAACGGATTCCTCAGCCGGCTGGTCCTCGAGTCCGACCGTACGATCCCGATCGCGAGGCATGCGTTCGATCCGGCGACGGTCGGGGTCATTGCCACGATCCTGTTCGGGCTGGTGACGTTCCTCGTGCTCCTCGGGGATCGCAAAGCGTTGGGGACGCGTCGGGGGCTTGCGCTCGGAATTGCCATGGCCCTCGTCGCCGCCTCGATCGGAGCGCCGAAGAACTCGTTCTGGAATCAGGCGCTGGCACTGCCGGCTATCGGCCTGTTGATTGCCGCTGAGGCACCAGACCTGAAGTTTGGCCGGTTCGGGCGACTTGATCGGGCGCTGCTGGTCGGGTGGTGGGTAGGGTCCTGCGTGCAGTTGGTCCTGTGGATTCAGCCACTGCCCAAGGATGGCCTCACCGCGCCGCTGACCACCCTCGCCGGATCCACGGCCCTGTATGGGATGGTCGCGCTGTGGGGGCTTCTGGTGCGAAGGCTCAGGGCCTGCGGGCTTGGCGGCCCGCACAGCGTCAGCAGAGCTGGTCGATCAGGATCGAGTTGCCGTCGGGGTCGCTGACGAAGCGCGCCGGCCCGAACAAAGCCTCGTCGACCCGCCGTTCGATGGTTAGGCCCGCGGCCCTGAGCCGCCGCTGCAGCTCGCGAACATCGGTGAACGGGTCGACATCGTGCGCGTCGTGGTCCCAGCCCGGGTTGAAGGTGAGGATGTTCCGCTCGAACATCCCCTGGAACAAGCCGATCACCGTCGTGCGGCTCTTCAGCACGAGCCAGCCCTGCGCGGCGTCGCCGACGAAGACCGTGAACCCAAGTGCCGCCAAGAAGGCCCGTGACGCCTCGAAGTCCTTGACTGCCAGGCTGACCGAGAGTGCCCCGAGGTCCATCGAGCCCTCCAACGGTTGTTCTGGGCTGCTGGAGCCGAATCCTATTAGACGAGACAGAGGCTCCCGTGCCACCCGGACACAAGAACTGAGGGAGCACGGAGAGGCCGGGTCCGACGCGGTCCTCCGCCTCTTGGCTCCGAGGTGGCGATCCAAGATCGACTACCACTCCCGTGGGTAGTCGAAGCCTCGTCAGAGGGGTCTGTTGACCGCCGGCCGGCTGCCCTCGGGTCCCTGGGTGGCCGATCCCCGTATCGAAACGCCAGTCGAGAAGGGCAGTCCGGCGTGGGCCGCGACCCGCGACCGGGTCCGATCGTTAGCAGCAGGCAGCTATTCGGCCAGAGCGTCGTCGAAGAGACTCAGCTGCCCGCCTGCGGCGAGGAGTCTCATCAACTCCGGAACGTGAAGCGGCAATGCGCTCAGACGGCTAGATGGCGCATACCAGCGGCCGCGCGTCACGCCACGCGGCTCGAGCCAGCCAGCTCGCACCAGGCGACCGAGCTCCGCCCGCGCGGCAGGCATCGATCGACCGGTGAGTTCGGCGAGCGCGGCAGTCCGGAGGCGGCCAACCCTGGCGGCGAGGAGCGTTGAAGCCCATTCCAAGGGTTCCCGCGCATCTGCGAGTGAGCTGATGAGTACGCCGATGTCGGTCGGCAGAGCGTCGAGGATCCGATTGCGCGCCTCCAGCCGATCGAGCGAGATCCGCGTGTAGTAGTCGAGCCATTCGGTGGCCGGATGGTTGTCCGGGTCGTAGGTTGGGCCGAGCGTCGTCCGCAGGGCCCCGACGTACTCGTCACGGTTCCGACGGAGGTACGCCTCGATGCTGATCAGTTCTGGTGAGCGCACGCCGTCGCGAACCAGCTCCATCGCGGAAAGGATCCGCGCGGTTCTCCCGTTGCCGTCGTTGAATGGATGGATCGCGATGATATTGAGGTGGAGCAGGGCCGATCGAATGAGCGGCGGCGTCCGATCGGTGACTCTCAGCCACTCAACCAGCTCGTCCATCAGCGATCGAACGACAAGCGGGCTCGGCCCTGTGAAGATCCCGACGAAGACATCCTCCCCAGCACTGCGGTAATTGCCATGTGTGTCGCGAGGGAGGCTCTCCATGACCGTCGCATTGATGGGGTGGATCACTTCGTGTGACCAGGTGAATCCAGGGCGTGCTGCCGCGTCACGCGCCAGGTTGAGGGCGCGGTTGTAGTTCTCGACTTCACGAACGTGATCGGCGTCGGCATCGACCGCGGCGCCGGCCAGAATCTGCCCGACCGCGTCAGGATCAAGCGGATTACCTTCGATCCCAGTGCTGCCGGACACAGCGGCATCGCGGGCGGCCGGCCAGACTGCCAGCATTCGCCAGTTCCCGGGCCCCAGGTCGGTATCGCGACGGACGGCGTTTTCCCATCGGTCGAGCCGTTCGCGGACGGCCATGTTGGGTCGGTACGTCAGATGGAGAGTCATTCGCTTGGCACGCGAGCGGTTTCTATCACTGACAGGATAGGTCTTATTCGCTCGCCATGCAAGCGGATTAGTGGCGCGCCCGACAGGTGTTGGGCGCGCGATAGCAACCTCCAGCATGCCCATCGAGGGCCGTGATGAGTGGCTCGCCGCGGCGAGGCGGCAGGCATGAAGGAGTGCCCCTGATCGACCGGACCGGACGCCATCGCTCCGCCCCGCGGAATCGAATAGCGGGCGCCACGGGCAGCCGCTGCCGTCGAGACTGTTCGGCCAGCCCACGGCGGCCTCGAATCAGACCCGGGTCGTGAACCAGATGGTCGGCGCCGAGCTCACGCCAGCGTCGTGCATCGCCGCCTTGAGCTCCTGGCTGCCGGCGAAGGCCTCGGCGGCCTCCAGCGTGGCGAAATCATGGGTGACCGTGATGTCATTCGCGTTGTCGGCGGCCTGATAGACCGCCTTGTCGGTCACGCCGAGCGCTGTCTGGGTGGGGGCGAAGTCGTCGAAGATGCGGCGCCAGGTGGCGTAATCGGCGACCGTATGGCGAACGAACAGTGTGGCCATCGGATCTCTCCCGGATCATCCAGGCCGCGGAGGGGACCTCTCGCCGGTTGGTCGAATGATCGTGCGTTGGACACTATCTGTATATGCAGAGACTGTCAAGACAGTAGGTGTGAGTACAGGAAATCTGGCGTACGCTGTCTCCATGCAACCGAACGACGAGGCTCCGACCGCGGACGACACCTGGTTCCACTCCTGGCGCGGTGTCCTGTTCGCGAGCGCCCGGGTCCTCAGGATCGCCGACCTCGACATGCTGGAGCACGATGGCTTCCCGTTGACGTGGTTCGACGTGCTCTCGCGGCTCGCCGATGCGGGGCCGGCCGGCCTCCGTATGCAGGAGCTGGAGGAGCTCGCGCTCTTCACCCGCGGCGGGCTGACCCGGCTGGTGGACCGCCTTGAGGCCGCCGGCCTGGTCCGGCGCGAGCCGGTACCCGGCGACCGTCGCGGCGTCCGGGTGGTGCTCACCGCCGACGGCCGGCAACGCTATACCGCGGCAATTGCCCGACACCGGGAGGTCATCGAGCGCGAGTTCGG
>JBBQMH010000006.1:0-59103 GCA_038328755.1 Candidatus Limnocylindrales bacterium | reverse complement strand
TCCCGAGGATGGCTTCCTGCCCGGCCTCCGCGAACTCTGCGACAAGCACGGAATCCTCCTCATCGCGGACGAGATCCAGTCCGGCGCTGGACGGACCGGGGCGATGTGGGCGGTCGATCTGTGGGACGTCAAGCCGGACATTCTGCTGACCGCCAAGGGCATTGCCTCGGGCATGCCGCTCGGCGCGATGATCGCGCGGGCGGACCTCATGGAGAAGTGGACTGCCGGGGCTCATGGGTCCACATACGGCGGCAATCCCGTGGCCTGCGCGGCGGCGCTGGCGACCATCGACCTCATCGAGGATGGATTGATCGACAACGCCCGGGCTCGCGGGGCCCAGGCCATGACGCGCCTGCGCTCTCTTGCGGAGCGCTACCCGTCCCTTATCCGGGAGGTTCGGGGACGCGGGCTCATGATCGGGGTCGAGTTCGACACCGCCCTCCATGCGGAGGAGGTCCAGTGGGGCTGCTTCCAGCGCGGACTCCTGGTCCTCGAATGCGGGAAGTCGACAGTCCGGATGTCGCCGGCCCTGACCGTGACCGAGACGGAAATGGAAACGGCGGCGCGGATCTTCAGTGAGGCCGTCGCGGAGGTGAGCCTCCGGGGTCTTGGCCTGGCCCGGGAAGCAGCGGCAGCTGGCGCCATGCACGAGGGCGAGGTCGGCGGCTAGCCGGTCGCGCCCTCGTGCATGATCTCGGCCAGTGAGGTCCGTCAGGTCAGCGACGCGGTGCGGTCGATCCGTGTCGCAACGAGGGCGCCAAGCAGTGCGAGCGCGGCCCCGTACCCGAAGGTCTGACCGGCGACCAGCGTGCCGACGACCCCCGCACCAATGATCGTGGCGCTCAGCCAGCGTGTCTCGCGAACGAGCATGATCGCCACGGCGCTGACGATGGTCACCGTCGCCAGGGCGAAGCTGATCACGACGGCGGCCGATTTCGTCTCTTCCCCGCCCAGACCGAAGAGCATGCCGTGGCCCAGCATGCCCTGCCCGACGATGGCTCCGAAGATCTCATAGGTGCCGCCGAACGCGGCTGCCAGGAACGCTGCTGTTCTCCGGCCCATTTCCCACCTCAAGTCCGGGTGCAATACCAACTGACAACAGATCTTGCGGCCTGCATCGTCCATCGCGCCGTGCAATTTGGCTCTCGACCGGGCCACATCGGCACGAACTGCGTGTGACCAATGGCCCGCGCTACAGGGCAGGATGCCCGGTCAGTTCTCTTTCGAGATGCTCCAATGTCCGTGCCATAGGTAAGACGGTTGGGCCCCGGCGCCGCCGGGCAACTTGACCGAATCGAGGGAGGAGCTCATGGAGTTCACGGAACGAGAGTTCTGGGCCGTCGCACACGGGCTCGGGCTTGGAACGCTATTCCTCATCACGTTTGCTGGCGGGTTCGCGGGGCTGTACAGCCTCAAGGCTCTCTATCTGACCGAAGAGGGGATTGCCGAGCGCACCCCGCGCCTGCTCATCGGGACGTGGGTCATGGCGATCGTCGCCTGGCTGACGGTCATCACGGGCACGTTCATCGTCTACCCGTGGTATCGGGCCAAGCCCACCGAGGGCCTGGACGCTACTGTCCAGAGCGACGCGCTTGCCGCGTTCCCGCGGTCCTGGCTGCTGGCGTCCGAGAAGACGGCCGAATGGCACAAGTTCGGCATGGAGTGGAAGGAGCACGTTGCATGGCTGGCCCCGTACCTGGCCACGGCCGTTGCCTTCGCGGTCCTTTACTACGGTGCCCAGCTCGCGCATCGCGGTGAAATCCGCCGAGCTCTGGTCATCTTCTTCACCCTTGCCTTCCTCGCTGCTGGCGCGGCAGGCATGTTCGGAGCCTTCATCACGAAGGCCGCTCCGGTCTCTTGAGGAGTCGAACCATGCAGGACATGCAGACCAAGCCAAATGGTCCGGTGGCTGCGGCGTTCGTCGCCGCGGGGATCGGGTCTCTCGTTGTGGGCCTTTTCGTGGTGCTCAACGAGATCTCGCCGGACATCAACTCATTCCTGAAGTTCGACGCCAACTATGGCCTCGGCTCGGGCGTCGGACCGCTGTCCGGGAAGGTCGCCCTGGGGACGATCGCCTACTTCGTGTCGTGGGTGGCACTCCACCTCTACACGCGGGGCAAGGAAGTCAACTTCAGCCGCTGGTTCGCGGCGGCGCTGATCCTGGTCTTTGCCGGGTTCGCGCTGACGTTCCCGCCGATCTTCGAGTTCATCGTCGATCTGTTCCCGAAAGCCGCATAACAACGGGCCGGATCGCCGGCCACCAAGAAGCAGAGCCGCCGGATCCCTTCCCGGCGGCTCTGCTGATTCGTGCGCGAGGGAGCGCGCTCGCTAGGACACTGCTGCGACCGAGAAGTCCGAGTCGCGTAGGCGCATGGCGGCGACCCACAGGACCAGCAGGATGCCGACCCCCATGGCCGGAGCCCCGTAGGCGATGATCGAGGTGCTGTCGGTCATCAACCCGACGAGGAAGACGACGAGCCGAGGTCCATGACCCAGAACCCGATCTGACCGAGCATCCCGGTGTCCTCCCCGCGATCTGCCGTGATCGTCAGGATCAGCCCGAGAACCAGGTTCGTGATCACGCCGATGAACGCGGCGTGATCGCTGGCCACGAGTACCCGCGGCGAGTCCAGCGACCGGAACCCTCCGCAGGTCATCGTACGGCGGCGATGCAAGGATGAGAGGCCCGTGCCCGCAGCCCCCGGGTCCGACCCGCATCGCCGATACTTGGCCCATGTCGACTTCCAAGGTGGCGTCCATGCACGACGCAATCGCCGAGTTCGTTCGCGATGGCGATACCGTGGCCATCGAGGGCTTCACCCATCTCATCTCGTTCGCGGCCGGTCACGAGATCATTCGCCAGGGCCGTCGCGACCTGACGCTCGCGAGGCTGACCCCGGATCTCATCTATGACCAGATGATTGCCGCCGGCGTTGCCCGCAAGCTCATCTTCAGCTGGCTCGGGAACCCCGGGGTCGGTGGGCTCGGGGCCATTCGCCGGCGGATCGAGACCCGTCAGCCCGCACCGCTCGAGATCGAGGAGTACTCCCACTTCGGGATGGTGGGTCGCTATACGGCGGGTGCTGCCAATCTGCCGTTCTATCCGCTGCGCTCCTACTTCGAGTCGGACATGCCGTCCGCGAATCCACTGATCCGCGAGGTCGAATCGCCCTACGGTGACGGCAAGGTGTTCGCCGTGCCGCCGCTCAAGCCCGGCGTGACGATCGTCCACGCGCAACGGGCCGACGCCGCCGGCAATACCCAGGTCTGGGGGCTTCTCGGCTGCCAGAAGGAGGCGGCATTCGCCGCCGAGCGGGTCATCGTGGTCGTCGAGGAGCTGGTCGACGAAGCGGTGATCCGGGCCGATCCAAATCGGACGATCATCCCCGGCCTGATCGTGGACGCCGTCGTCGTCGAGCCATTCGGGGCCCACCCTTCATATGTCCAGGGGGCATATGACCGCGACAACCAGTTCTACCTGGACTGGGACGCCATCACTCGAGACGAAGAAGCTCTGCAGGCGTGGCTGCGCGACTGGGTATTCGAGCTGGAAGGGCGGGCCGGCTACCTCGAGAAACTGGGACCGGAGCGCCTTGCGGCCCTGAAGCCCGGTTCCGCGCCGTCCGGATCCGTCGACTACGGGGATTACCGATGAGCGCCCACGACGCCGGCTCCGCAGGCCCGGGCAGCACGCCCACGCCCGGCGCTGCGCCCACGCCCGGCGCTGCGCCCACGCCCGCTGCGCCCTTCTCGAAGTCCGAGATGATGATCGTCGCCGCGGCCCGCGAGCTGGCTGGGCAGCGCGTCTGCTTCGTCGGCGTCGGCCTGCCGAACATCGCCGTCAACCTCGCCAAGCGGACCGTCGCCCCGGATCTCGAGCTGATCTACGAGGCCGGCGTCTTCGGAGCCCGACCGGCCCGACTACCACTTTCGATCGGCGATCCAACGATCGTGACCGGAGCTACCGCCGTCGTCTCGATGTTCGAACTCTTCAGCTTCTACCTGCAGGGCGGCCTGGTTGACGTCGGATTCCTGGGTGCCGCGCAGATCGATCGGTTCGGCAACATCAATACCACCGTCATCGGGCCATACGATCGGCCGAAAACGCGTCTGCCGGGGAGCGGCGGGGCGTGCGAGATCGCGATCAACGCGCGCGAGATCTTCGTGATCATGCGCCAGAGCGCCCGCTCTTTCGTCGAGCAGATCGACTTCCGGACATCGCCCGGGAACCTCGGCGGGGCCGAGAAGGCGGAACGGATCCGGCGCGAACAGGGCTGGCTGGGGCGCGGACCATCGGTGGTGGTGACTGACATGGGGATCTGGCATTTCGACGACGACGGGGAGATGCGGCTCGACTCGCTTCATCCGGGCGCAACGCTTGATGACATCCACGCGACGATCGGCTGGAAGCCGCGCATCGCCGACGATCTCGCCATCACGGCAGCTCCAACCGAAGCTGAACTCGACCTGATTCGTCTTGAACTCGACCCGGGCGGGGCCTACACCGCATGAGGAGCCTGGGATCTAGGCGTTCTCGCGCTGCAGCGCGCGCTCCTCTGAGGCGCGGGCGCGCACGACGACGACCGGGCAGTGCGCGTTATGGACAACGTGGTCGGACACGCTTCCCAGGAAGAAGCGCCCAACCGACCCACGACCGTGGCTGCCCACAACAACGAGATCGACCTGTTCGCTCTCCGCCGCCTCGACGATCGACTCGCCGGGGTCTCCTTCCCAGATCAGGAAGTTGACGTGCACACCAGCCGCGCGACCGCGTGAGACGAGTCCCTGCGCGGCGGCTTCGCGGGTCACCCGCACCTGGTCGACCCTCGTGCCGAAGCGACCCCCGGGCATCCGCAGGGTGCCCGGATCGATCACGCTGACGACCAGCAGCTCCGCGCCGAGGTCGCGGGCCAGGTCAAGCGCCTGGAGGCCGGCCTCTTCGGATGAGGGCGAGAGATCGGTCGCCAGGAGGATCCGTCGGATGCCGCGCGGGGAATCGGCAGGCCCTGGGACGACTTCTGTGCGCATGGACGAATGGTGGGATCACATCGCAGGGATGGAAAGTGACACCTGGCCCCTAAACGTGGGCCGGTCGTCGTCGCGTCACGGGGCCGGCCATGCCACCAACGCCCTGACTGCTACCCTCCGCTGATGACCGACGTTTCGCCTTCGCGGCCCTTCGCGGAGTTTCCGGCTGGGGATTTCTCCCACGTCGATGCGATCGATGCCCTTGACCGGGCGACCCGCGCCATTTCGGGCGAGCTGGACCTCGACCGCGTGCTTCAATCGATGGTGGATAGCGTGCGGACCCTGGTTCACGCGCGCTACGCGGCCCTGGGAATCATGGATGGACGGGGGCGCATCGAGCGGTTCATCACGAGTGGTATCACGCTTGACGAGCGCGCCACCATGGGCCCTCCGCCGAGTGGCCACGGCCTGCTCGGGCTGATCATCAGCGAAGGCCGCGCCTATCGCATCCCGGATATCGCCGCCCACCCGGCGAGCTCCGGGTTCCCGCCGGGTCACCCCGCGATGCAAACCCTCCTCGGCGTTCCGATCAGGTCCGGAGGGGCAATCATCGGCAACTTCTACCTGACGGACAGGGCCAATGCCGAGGAGTTCAGTGAGCAGGACCAGCGACTCGTGGAACTGTTTGCGCTCCATGCCGGGATCGCGATCCAGAACGCGCGCCTGCACAGCCGGGTCCAGCGGCTCGCGGTCCTGGACGAGAGACTCCGGATCGGCCGTGACCTCCACGACGGGATCATCCAGGGCCTCTATGCGGTGGCGCTGTCCCTCGAGGACGTCCCCGAAATCATGGCCGACGCTCCGGCCGAGGCGGCCGACCGGGTGGACCATGCGATCGATCGGCTGACCTCTTCGATCGGCGAAATCAGGTCGTTCATCATGGACCTCGCGACCGACTCGTCCGAGGCGGCCCTCGGATCGAGGCTCGCCGGGCTGGCGGACGAGTTGCTCCTCAGCTCCGGGGGTCGTATGTCCGTGGAACACGACCTGGGTGACCTGGCCGATGTCGACGCAAGGCTGTCACCCGAGGTATCGAGCCAGTTGCTCCAGATAACCCGCGAGGCGCTGAGCAACGCCATCCGCCACAGTGGCGCTTCGGCGGCCCGCGTCTCGATGCACGCGAGCGATGGCGAGGCGATCCTGACGATCGAGGATGACGGGATCGGCTTTGATCCATCGGTCGCTCCCCGGGCCGGGCACCTCGGGCTGGCCAACCTGCGTGATCGAGCGGCCGCCGTATCAGGCTCGCTCGAGATCGAAAGCCATGCGGGCGCCGGTACCCGTATCATCGTCCGGTTACCCCTATCGAACCTGGAGGTAGGCTCCTCGTGACGGATGCCAAGTCAGTCCGCCCTCTCCGTCTGCTCGTCGTCGACGACCATGAGGTCGTCCGCCAGGGTCTCGTCGCGCTCCTTGACCGTCGCGAGAGCTTCCAGGTCGTCGCCGAGGCAGGGACGGTAGCCGAGGCGATCGAACAGGCGATCAGGCATGAACCCGATCTCGTGATCATGGATGTCCGCCTGCCGGATGGGTCGGGGATCGAGGCTTGCCGGGAGATCCGGGCCGAACTGCCGGCGACCCGCGTCGTGATGCTGACCTCGTTCCCCGATGAGGAGGCCGTCCTGTCGGCAATCGTGGCCGGTGCGTCCGGCTACCTCCTCAAGCAGATCAGGGCCCGGGATCTCGTCGCCGCGCTGGAAGCCGTTGGCCGGGGAGAATCGCTCCTGGATCCGGCCGTGACCGAGAAGGTCCTTGAGCGGATCCGGCGAATCGCGACGGGCACCTACACGGACGAACTTGCCCAACTCACGTCGCAGGAACGGAAGATCCTGCTGCTGGTCGCCGAGGGCAAGACGAACAAGGAGATTGCGTCCGACGTATTCCTGTCGGACAAGACGGTGAAGAACTACGTCAGTTCGATCCTGTCGAAACTGAACCTGGAGCGCCGCGCCCAGGCTGCGGCCTTCGTCGCCAAGCACCGCATGGATCACGGCGCCTAGGAATCCATCGCGGGCGCGTTCCGCGCGGCACCGCGCGCCCACGCCCGCGCGGCACGCGCTCGTCCCGCGCGGCAACGCGCGCCCACGCCCGCGCGGCACGCCGAATGTTCCGTGGGAGCACCACTCGGGCACCGATTCCTTCAGCACGCGCTCAAGACGCCGGATATGGCGCGGCCGAGGCCTCCACGGCGGCTGAATGTGCCGGTGGGAGCACCACTCGACCGCGGGCGACCTCCATCGTACTGGTCTGGCCGCCGCGGCCTTGTCTTGAGCGGGGTTTCGTAGTCAAGTGGTGCGCTGGGCAGCACGTCCGGCCACGGAGCGGCGCCGGGAGTCAGATGTTTCCCAGTCCGAAGGCCGTCCCGTCGCCGAGTTGTGCTCTGGAGCGCGCACTCGGGTCCAGAGCACGAAGCCCGGAGCTCAGGACGCCCGGGCCGGAGCGCGCCTATCGCCGAGTGGTGCCCCGGGCGCACGAGCCTGTCCTCGATGGCCGTTCAGGTAACCCCGGCGTCGACCAGCTTCGCGCCGATCTGATCGAAGCGCTCGAGGTGATCCGTCTCGTGCCAGTGCCGAACGACGCGTGAGGCATGGAATTCGAAGATGTCGATCCCGCTCTGTTCGAACGTCAGGCTGCGGGCAGGAAGATACGTGAAGGCGCCTGTGTGCCGCCCGCGATACGTGACACGGCTGACCACGCGATCTCCCACCGAGAACACTTCGTCGAGTCGGACCGTGAAGTCCTCGAAATGCGCTCGCCAGCGCGAGGCACGGACAACGAAAGCCTCCGGCGTCAGTGACTCCAGGTTCTCGGTGATACGTGGGTGCGTAGTACTCGACGGCGAAATCCATCCGGCCATCGGACCAGAACTCCTGCCAGTAGCGAGCTACCAGGGCCTCGCGCTCGTTCAATTCGGCCTCCCTGATCCGCTGGTCGGTCGTGGCAATCATAGGATCACGGCACGCCATCGCCGACCCACCGACTGGCGGCACGCCAACGCGCCGACCTTCGGCCCGTCACGAGGGGACCTCCGGACTCCCGACCTGCGCGGACGGGGCCGTATGCTCTGGCCATGAAGATTGTTACAGCCAATGAGGCCGTGTCCGGGATCCGGTCCGGCGATCAGATCTATCTCCAGTGCGCCGCCGCGACACCGTCGGTCCTTCTCGATGCGCTCGTGGCTCGCGCCCCCGAACTGAGCGACGTCCGGGTCGTGCACCTGCATTGCGAGGGGCCAGGGCCGCACCTCGCGCCGGAGATGGCTCCCCATTTCCGCCACATCGCCCTGTTCATCGGTCCCAACGCCCGGGCCGCGGTGAACGAGGGCCGGGCCGAGTACGTGCCGACGTTCCTGTCGGACGTGCCGCGGCTGTTCGATACGGGGTTGATGCCGCTCGACGCGGTCTTCGTCAACGCGACGCCGCCCGACCGGAACGGGTTCTGCTCGCTCGGTACCAGCATCGAGGCGATGCATGCGGCGATCCGGGCCGCGAAGAAGGTCATCGTCCAGTTCAACTCGGCGATGCCAAGAACGCTGGGTGACAGCTTCATCCACGTTGACCAGATCGACCTGGCTGTCGAATGCGACGTGCCGCCATACGAGCACAAGAGCGGCCAGCTCGGGGAGATCGAGCGGCGGATCGGCCAGTTCGTGGCGGACCTCGTCCCCGACGGCGCGACGATCCAGATGGGGATCGGCGCCATCCCGTCAGCCGTCGGCGCCGCTCTCGCTGACAAGCGGGATCTGGGCGTTCACACGGAGATGTTCACCGATGTCGTCGTCGATCTCGTTGAGCGTGGTGTGATCACCGGCAGCCGCAAGGAACGAAATCGGGGCAAGATCGTCGCGGCGTTCCTCATGGGCTCGAAGCGGGTCTACGACTTCGTGAATGACAATCCGATGGTCGAGATGCGGCCGGTCGACTTCACCAACGACACGTCCATCATTCGAACGTTCAGCCGGATGACCGCCATCAACTCGGCGATCGAGGTCGATCTCACGGGCCAGGTTGTGGCCGATAGCATCGGTCACCGGATGTACTCCGGCGTCGGTGGCCAGATGGACTTCGTCAGGGGGGCAACCCTGGCCGAACAGGGGCGGGCGATCATCGCCCTCCCATCGACCGCCAGCGACGGATCGATGTCCCGGATCGTGGCGACCCTGAAGGAAGGTGCCGGCGTTGTCACGACGCGGGCCCACGCGCGAACGATCGTGACGGAATGGGGCGTCGCCGAGCTGTGGGGTCGTTCGCTCCGCGAGCGGGCCGAGGCCCTGATCTCGATTGCCGACCCCGCCTTCCGTGAGGAGTTGCGCATCGAGGCCCGGCGCCTGTACGTGCTCTAACTGGCGACGCGAAACCTGACGCGTCGGGCGGTTTCCCGGGAATCGAAAGGGTGGATACCGGGCGTCCCCTCCGATATCCACCGCACCAGCATTCTTGAGCCGCCGATGAACCGCTGATAGGGCCGAAGGTCCCGAGTTGGTCGGGACTCGTCAGCGCCAATCCCGGCCAGTGCAGGGCCGTACCGCGCCCGCGTTCGGGACTGATGGCGGTGTAAGGGGCGCGTTCCGGTGTCTACCTTCAGGTCGGAGGACAGACGGATGCGCAACGTCAATCGAGCGGGCGGTGAAGCCACCGCACAGGGCGACCGAGCGTCCTATTCGGAGATCCCGATCTTCGCCTCGATGCCCCCGGGGCCACGTGATCGGCTGGCCGATGTCGTCACGCGCCTGGAGTTCGAACCCGGCGTGACGTTCATGAACGAAGGTGAGGTGACCGCGTCTCTTGCCGTTGTGGTTCGCGGGCGGGTTGGACTTCGTATGCGGGTTCCCGAGCGCGGCGGCGTAACCATCCTGACGCTCGAGGCGGGCGACATCGTGGGTTGGTCGGCCATCGTGGCCCCCTACCGAGCGACCACCAGCGCGACAACTCTGGAGGCGACCGAACTCGCAATCGTCGATGCTGAAACCCTCCGCAGTCTCCTGGCCGACGACTGCGAATTGGCCGCCGCGTTGCTACCGCAAATCCTCGACACCGTGGTCAAGCGCCTCGCGGCCACCCGAGTCCAGCTCCTTGATCTGTTCCAGGGCAGTGAGATCAACGCGTGGTGATCGACGATCGCCTGTTCCTGCCGCGCGAACGTCTGGATGATTTCATCGCTTCGCTGGCCAACGGCGGTCGCCGGGTGGTTGGCCCGACCCTGGATGACGGCGCCATCGTGATGGCCGACATCGAGCGAGCAGATGATCTTCCGGCCGGCTGGACGCTGGAGAGCGCCCCGGGCCGTGTCGCGCTCTCGCGCCTGCCGGATGGGCTCGGTTCCCGTCGTGCCTTCCAATACCCGGTTACGGGGGATGGGATCAAGCAGATCACCTTTCCGAGTCGCGTTGACAGCCTGACCGTTGAAACGACACCCGAAGGCGGCACGGCCGTCCGTGTGGTGGCCCAGGCTGAGGCGGAGCCGGTTGCGATCCTCGGCGCCCGTGCCTGCGACCTCGCGGCCCTCGCCGTTCACGATCGCGTCCTCATCGAAGGACCAGCGACGGATCCCGACTATGCATCACGCCGCAAGGATCTCCTGGTCATCGGCGTCGAATGTGCGGTTGCCGGCAGCACCTGTTTCTGCGCGACCATGGGAACCGGCCCGGAGGTGACGACCGGAGCCGACCTGGTCCTGAGCGAGCTCGATGACGGTTTCGTCGTCCGCAGCACCACGGTGGCCGGTGAGCGCCTGGTGACGGGCCTCGGCCTTACCCCCGCCAAACCTGAGGTGGTCAGTCAGGCCGATGGGCAGGTGGCCGCAACCCGCGCCGCGATGGGTGAGGGGGCGATTCCGGACCGCGCTCGCGAGCTACTGCTCGCCAACCTGGAGCACCCGCGTTGGGACGCGATTGCCGAGCGATGCGTGTCGTGCGCCAACTGCACCCTGGTGTGTCCGACATGTTTCTGCACCGGTCAGGTGGTCCGGTCGGGGATGGACGGGCGGGCCTCCACGTCGGTCCGGACCTGGGATTCGTGCTTCACGGAGGGCTTTGCCCAGGTGGCCGGGGGCAACTTCCGGTCACGCCCGCGGGACCGCTACCGCCAGTGGCTCACGCACAAATTCGGTACCTGGTGGGACCAGTTCGGGACATCCGGTTGCGTGGGTTGCGGACGGTGCATCGCGTGGTGCCCGGTTGGAATCGACGTCCGTCAGGAACTCACCGCTCTCGCCAACTCGTCGGTTCCGCTCCCTGACACGCTGCCAGCGGCACAGTCCGTGGAGCGATCGAGAGCTGCCGGCGCCGCCGCCCACGCGCCCGTGGGCCCGGACACCATTCAGCTCGACTTCGTCGAGGCCACCGTGACCGAGGTTCGCCCCGAGACGGCCGACACCACGACCCTGCGCCTGACCACCACTGACCCGGGCCTCCTGCGGGGCCTCCCGGGACAGTTCGTGATGGTTGCCGTCCCGGCCTTTGCGATCCCGCCTATCTCGATTTCGCGCTTCCACCCCGATGGGCTCGAGCTGACGATCAGGTCCGCGGGAGCCGCTACGAGCTTCCTGACGCGCCTGCGACCAGGGGCGACGCTCGGGCTGCGTGGACCGCTCGGTCGTCCCTGGCCGCTGCACGACGCCGAAGGTCGCGACGTCGTCATCGTTGGGGGCGGGATCGGGCTCGCGCCATTGCGGCCGGTCATCGACGCGATCATCCGGGACCGCGATCGCTTCGCCGACGTTCGCCTGTACATCGGAGCCCGGACGCCGCGTGACCGCCTGTTCGTCGAGGAGATCGACGCCCTCGCCATCCGGGACGACTTGATCGTCCGAGTCACGGTAGACCGGGCCGGGCCCGAGTGGCTGGGCCGGGTTGGAATCGTCACCCAGTTGTTCAGCTCGGTGGTGGGTACTGGCGCCGACGCCACCGCCTTCATCTGTGGCCCGGAACGAATGATGGGGGCGACGGCCGACACACTCGGAGATCTGGGCATTCCCCCCGAGCACATGTGGCTGACGCTCGAGCGGCGGATGGAGTGCGGCGTCGGGCTCTGTGGCCACTGTCAGATGGGCTCCCGGTTCGTCTGTCGCGACGGCCCCGTGTTCAGCGTCGCCGAGCTTGGCTCCAAGCTCCAGATCGAGGGTCTCTGATGGATGTCGGGGTTCGCGCCGCGGTTGCGATTCCTGGCCACGGACCGGCGCCTCGCCGTCCCCGGATCGGAGTCGTCAAGTTCGCCTCCTGCGATGGCTGCCAGTTGACCATTCTCGATCTCGAGGACGACCTGCTTGAGATCGCCGAGCGCTTTGAAATCGTCGAGTTTGCCGAAGCGACGTCGCGCCGGTCCTCAGGCCCGTTCGACGTTCTGCTCGTGGAGGGCTCGATTTCCACGCCAGAACAGGTCGTTGAGATCGCCCGCCTTCGCGCAGAGGCTCGCCGCCTCGTCGTGATTGGAGCCTGCGCGACCGCCGGAGGAATCCAGGCGCTCCGGACTGCCGCCGAACACGAGGCTTTCCGGGAAGCGGTCTACCCGGTGCCCGCCTACGTCGATTCGCTGGCGACGGCACATCCGGTTGCCGATTACGTGCAGGTCGATGCCGAACTGCGCGGCTGTCCCATCGATCCGCGGCAGCTCCTGGAGCTGCTCACGAGTCTGAGCGTCGGACGGCGCCCGCAGCTTCCTGATCAGGCCGTCTGCCTCGAATGCAAGCGGCGCGGCATTCCCTGTGTCGTGGTTGTGGACGGCCAACCGTGTCTCGGTCCGGTGACCCGCACGGGGTGCGGTGCCATCTGTCCGGCGTTCCGGCGCGGGTGCTATGGCTGTTTCGGCCCGCGAGAGGCCGCAAATACGGCTGGCCTTGTCGCTGCCTTTGGCGCGGCCCGTCCGGGCGTGGATCAGCTCGGGATGAGCGCCGTCGACATCGGACGCCTCTTTGCCGGCTTCACGGGCGCGGCACCAGCGTTCCGGTCCGTGACGGTTTCGCTGGGCGGCCGTCCGCCGATGCCACTCCGTCCGACCCTGGCCTCGCCCCCCGAGACCCTGGTCGATGGTCCGCCGGCATGGGGTCCGGTCGACGCATCACCAGCACACCCGACCGAATCGGAGGATTGAGATGGGCCACGGAGGTGACCTCCGGTTCCAGGTGGAGAACCTGACGCGCGTCGAGGGCGAGGGCTCGCTCCACCTTCGAGTGCGCGACGGCGTGGTCGAGGAAGCGCATCTCGAGATCTTCGAGGCGCCGCGCTATTTCGAGGCACTCGTGGTCGGACGAACCCCCGACGAGGTCATCGACATCGTGGCGAGGATCTGCGGAATCTGTCCGGTCGCGTACCAGATGAGTGCCGTTCATGCCTTTGAATCACTCTTCGAAGTCGAGGTTCACCCGCAGGTGGCGGCCCTCCGTCGCCTCCTCTATTGCGGGGAGTGGATCGAGAGCCATGCACTGCACGTGTATCTGCTCCATGCGCCAGACTTCCTCGGATATCCGAGTGCCGTCGAGCTCGCTCGTGACCATCGGGATCTGGTCGCTGGTGGCCTGCGCCTCAAAAAGGCGGGCAATCAGCTGCTCTCGATCCTGGGCGGCCGACCGATCCATCCCGTGAGCGTCAAGGTCGGGGGATTCTCGAGGATGCCCCGTCGGTCGGAGCTCGTGGCCCTTCGGCCGTCGCTCGAGGAGGCGTTGGAACTGGCCCTCGCAACCGTCGAGGTCACGGCCGGTCTCGATACCCCGTCATTCGACCGGGTGCCGCGGCTCGTCTCGATGAAGCACCCCACCGAGTACCCGCTCAACCATGGTCGAATCGTTTCCTCGGACGGCGTGGACCTGGCGCTCTCGGACTGGGGGCGGGCATTCCAGGAAGTACAGGTTCCCTGGTCGAATGCGCTGCAGGCCCGAGCCAAGGATGGGTATCCGTACCTGCTGGGTCCGTCGGCTCGCATCTCCCTGGCCGGGGACCAGTTGCACCCGATCGCCCGGGAGGCGCTGGCGCGCAGTGGAGCGCTCGAATCCATCCGCACCAACCCGTACCGGAGCATCGTGGCGCGTGCAGTCGAACTGGTCCACGCCACGGCCGAGGCCCTCGACATCGTGGATGCGTATGAGCGGCCGGCGCGTCCCGCCACACCCGTTACTCCGAGAAGTGGTGTGGCAGCGTGGGCTACGGAAGCACCACGCGGACTCCTGTTCCATCGGTATGTCGTGGGTGAAGACGGTAAGGTCGCCGCCGCCACCATCGTCCCGCCCACGTCCCAGAACCAGGCGGCGATCGAGGCAGATCTGGCGGCGTTCGCCCCGCGGATCCTGGATCTGCCCATCGGCGAAGCGACGCACCGCCTCGAGCAGCTCATCCGGTCCTACGACCCGTGCATCTCGTGCGCAACGCACTTCCTGGATCTTCGGGTGGATCGATCGCCATGACTGCCCGGGCACCCGAGCTTCTGATCATGGTCTGCGGAGCGGCCGATCGAGGCGACGACCGTGCGGCCCTGGCGGCGATCGCGCAGGTCCTTCCGGCCCTCCCGTCGGACCTGGCCTCGCGGATCGCGGTTCACCGGTGCCCACAACTCGACGTGACCGACCTCATCAACGTCTCGGACGGCGAGGCCTGCCTGGTGATCGACACCGTCGTCGGGGTCGAGCCCGGATCGATCGTCACCCTCTCACTCCAGGAGCTCAGCCAGCGCACGGACGGCATGACGCCACGGTCCTCCCATGCCCTGACGATCGGCGACGCACTGTGCATCGCGGAAGTGGTTCGAGGCTCGCTGCCTTCGGGGGCCTTCGTGGGAATTGGGGGCCGCTGGTTCGGTTACAGCGAACGGTTCTCGCGCCCCGTCACGGCCGGACTGCCAGCCTTGACGGCGGCCATCCGGCAGGCCATCGAGGACCTTCTTCCAGCGCGGGCATCAACCTAGTCGGTACGCACCAGGTACCACGCAGCGGCGTCCCGTGGAAGGACGTCCGAATCGGCGACCGAGCGGACCAGCTGCCCACGCGCGGGCGGCAGGGCCATGGAGTCGGCGCTCACGTTGACCGCGCAATGGAACTCGTCCCCGCGTCGGAAGAGCAGGGTCCCGGACGGACTCGGGAGCCAGTCCAGCCCGCCCGCGCCGAGGTCGCTCGTCTCGCGGCGCAGCCTGAGGGCCGTTCGGTAGAGCGCCAGCATCGACTCGTCATCCCGTGACTCGGCCTCGGCGGTCATGGTTCGCCAGACGGCCGGCTGGGGCAGCCATGGCTCGGACCCGGCCGGGCTGAAGCCGAATGGCGCTGCGTCGCCGTCCCACGGCAGCGGGACCCGGCATCCGTCGCGGCCTCGGATGGTGTGACCACTTCGCTCCCAGATTGGATCCTGCAGGACGGATTCCGGTAGGTCTTCGACTTCCCAGAGCCCCAGTTCCTCGCCCTGGTACAGGTAAGCGCATCCAGGAAGCGCCAGCATCAGCAGGATGGCCGCGCGAGCTCGACGCGTCCCGAGCTCGAGATCGGTCGGCAGGACGTCATCGAGCTCCCGGTTCCGGAATCCCGAGTGCGCTCGGCCCAGGCGCGTGACCTGGCGGGTCGAATCGTGGTTCGAGAGCACCCATGTCGGGGTGGCTCCCACGCGACGGTGGGCCTCGAGCGTGTCATCGATCACTGCCCGGTATGCAGGCGCGTCCCAGGGCGTGCCCATGAACGGGAAGTTGAACGCGGCGTGGAGTTCGTCCGGTCGCAGGTAGTCGGTGAGCCGTTCCTGGTCCTCCACCCCGATCTCGCCGATCAGCACGCGTCCATCGCCGTAGCTGTCCGTGATCCGGCGCCAGGCGCGGTGGATGTCGTGAACGCCGGGGAGATCCCAGTGCGGATGCTGGCCCGGTGCCCTCCTGTCCCCGAGGAGATGGGCGCCTGACAGATCCGGCAGGC
Organism: Candidatus Limnocylindrales bacterium; assembly: GCA_038328755.1. Lineage (GTDB taxonomy): Bacteria > Chloroflexota > Limnocylindria > Limnocylindrales > CSP1-4 > UBA5189. The sequence continues at coordinate 43,200 of JBBQMH010000006.1, read as the reverse complement.
CCTCGGCCTTGACCATGGCATGGGCCACGTCGATCCGAAAACCATCGACGCCGCGGTCCAGCCAGAAGCGGAGTGTGGTCGCAAATTCCGCGTGAACCTCCGGGTTCTCCCAGTTCAGGTCCGGCTGCTCGGGCGCAAACACGTGGAGGTACCACTGGTCGGGCTCGGAGGGCTGCTCTGCGGCGGGCTCAGGCACCCGGACCCATGCCGGGCCGCCAAAGAGGCTGGGCCAGTTGTTTGGCGGCTGCTCTCCGCCCGGACCACGCCCGTCGACGAAGAGGTAGCGCGCCCGTGCCGCCGACCCGCGGGGGCTCGCGAGCGCTTCCTTGAACCATTCGTGCTGGTCCGAGGTGTGGTTCGGAACGAGGTCGATCAGGACCCGGATGCCCGCGGCGTGGGCGTCCCGTACGAGCGCGTCTGCATCCTCGAGGGTCCCGAAGAGGGGTTCGATGTCGCGGTAATCGGCAACGTCGTAGCCGCCGTCCGCCATTGGCGACGGATACCACGGCGTGATCCAGATCGCGTCGATGCCGAGATCCGCAAGATAGGGGAGCCGCCCCCGGATCCCGGCGATGTCGCCGATGCCGTCGCCGTTCGCGTCGGAGAAACTCCGGATGTAGATCTGGTACACGACGGCACGCCGCCACCAGTCGCCGGTTGGGCGCGGCCCCTCGCTCGATTCGGTCACTCAAGTACCTCGGCATGGTGGTGTTCAGCCGCGATGGTAGGGGAGCGTCGGCGACCCCGTTCCGACGTCGTGGGCCATGCGGCCCCCATGGTTCGGGCCACGCGGTCCTCCCCTTGGCGACCACGGAGGCCGACCCTATAGCCATGACGTCTCACGCCCGCCCGCGTCCGCAGTTCCCTGGCATCCCGGCGATCGTTGACGGCTCAGAGGCCGTCGCCCACGTAGAAAGCCGGCTCGCCGAGGTCGCCTGCGTCTATCCCATCACCCCGTCAACCACGATGGCCGCCGTCTACCAGGCCGCCGTTGCCGATGGCCGCACGGACCTGTGGGGCACCCCACTGCGCTTCATCGAGCCCGAATCGGAGCACTCCTCCGCGTCGGCCGCCGAGGGAGCCGCACTCGCTGGCGCCCGGGTGACGAACTTCACGGCCGGTCAGGGCCTCGTGCTGATGAAGGAAGTTCTCTACGTCATCAGCGGCAAGCGACTGCCCGCGGTCTTCCATGTCGGAGCCCGCGCGCTGACCAGCCAGGCCCTCAATATCCACGCCGGACACGACGACATGATGGCCGTGGCCGACTGTGGTTGGGGCATGCTGTTCGCCCGGAATGCCCAGGAGGCGGCCGACCTCGCCGTCATCGCCCGTCGCGCGGCCGAGGCATCGGATACACCGTTCATGGTGGCCCAGGACGGGTTCCTGACGACGCACACCCTCGAGAACGCGTTGCTCCCCGAGGACGACCTCCTGCGCGAATTCGTGGGTGATCCGCGGGATCACATCCGTGACCTGTTCGATCCGGCCGAGGCCCTCATGACGGGTGTCGTCCAGAACCAGGACAGCTACATGAAGGGCCGCATCGGGCAGCGGGCCTACACGGATCGTCTCCCGGCGATCCTCGCCGATGCCTACGCGGAGTGGGAGCGGCTGACCGGGCGCATCTACGGACCGATCGATGCGTATCGGACCGAGGATGCTCGGGAGATCCTCGTCTCCATGGGTACCATGGCCGACACTGCGATCGCAGTCGTGGATCACCTTCGCGCCGCGGGTCGTCTGGTCGGTTGCGTGGCCATCACGGCATTCCGGCCCTTCCCGGTGGACGAGCTGGTCGCGGTCCTCCAGGCCGCGGGGGCCGTTGCGGTCGTGGAGCGCACAGACGATCCGCTGGCGGCAGCAAACCCCCTGACCCGCGAGGTGCAGTCGGCGCTCTACGCCGCCGCCGCGGAAGGGGTTCTGGTCCCGCGAATCCTGTCGGTTTCGGCGGGCCTCGGTTCGCGCGATATCGCGGCCGGGGACCTGGTGGCGATCTTCGATCGACTTGCCAACCACGACGAGCCCCAGCAGCGGCACCTCGTCGTCGGCATCCGTCACCCGCTGGCCCTTGAGGCTGCCCCCGTGGACCTGCGTCCCGAAGGGGCGTACAGCCTGCGCGGCCACTCCATCGGCGGGTTCGGCAGCGTGACCACCAACAAGCTCGTCGCCACGCTCGCGGGCGAGCTGTTCGGCAAGCAGGTCCAGGCCTATCCGCGCTACGGATCCGAGAAGAAGGGCCTCCCGACGACGTATTACCTGACCATCGCTGATGCACCGATCCGGCTGCATTCGGAACTCGAACGGGTCGAGTTCGTGCCGCTCCACGGCGTGTCGGCATTCAGCCTCGGCGACCCACTGGCTGGCCTCAGCGACGGGGGCGACGTATTCATCCAGTCGCCGATGAGTGACCCTGATGCCATCTGGGCCTCCATCCCGGCGTCGTTCCGCGCGGAGATCCTCGCCCGGGACATCCGCGTCACTGCGCTCGACACCGCCGAGATCGCCAGCCGCCACGCGCCACGAGCGGACCTCGAGGTCCGGATGCAGGGCGTTGCCCTGGTCGGCGTCTTCCTGCGCGTCTCGCCGTTCGCGAAGCGGGCGGGTCTCGACCGGGACGAACTGCTCAACGCCGTCCGCGATCGCCTGGGCCGCTTCTTCGGGAAGCGCGGCGGGTCCGTCGTGGATGCCAATCTCGAAGTCATCACCGAGGCGTATGACGGCCTCATCGATATCACCGCCGCCATAGGCGCCATTCGCTCAAGCGACGACACGTCCGACGAGCGCGTCCTGGAGGGAATCACCCGATGACTCAATCGACGAAGACCGCCACCGTCGGCGACCGCATGGCGCTCGAACCGATCGTCATTCGCGCCGACGCCACCTTGACCGAGGCCGCCGCGCTGATGGACCACCGTCACGTTCACGGGCTACCTGTGGTCGACTCCGTGGGGGCCCTGGTGGGCGTTCTATCCCAGACTGACCTCACCCGGGCTCGGGCCACCGAGTACCTCTGGTCGAACTGGCCGGGCCTCGCCGTCCGCCACCTCATGACCAGCCCCGCCATCACGGTGCACTGCTCGATGAGCCTCGACGATGCGGCTCGAAAGATGGAACGGCACAAGATCCACCGCCTCGTGGTGGTCGACGATGCGGATCCGACGATCCCGATCGGCGTCCTGTCCACGACGGACCTGATCCACGCCATCACCGAAGAGCTCGAGGTCCTTCCCCAGGGCGGTTCCGATGTCTGAGGCGCCGACGACCGACCGCGCCGTCACGGCGCAGGTACCCGCGACGCATGACCCGCACCCGGACGACAGCCCGTTCCTGAAGGACGCCGGTGAGCTCAAGGAGCTGCAACTGGAACGCCTGGCGACGATCGCGCCGCCGTTGCTGGATATCGATGCCTACGTCGAGGAGTTCGGGCGCAGCGTGGTTCCCGCCTATCGCCGCGGCATCGCTGATCGGGAACTGCCCGCCGACGTGGGCCTGGCCCGCAGCATCATTCCGCCGGCAACGTCGGCAGTCCGCGACTTCTCCCGTCTCGCGCCGCGCATTCCGGACCTGCTGGCCGAAAAGTGTGTGGGCTGCATGGCCTGCGTCAACGCCTGCCCAGACACGGCAATCCTCGGGGTCGTGGTTCCGGAGTCGGAGCTCGACGGGCGGATCACGACCTTCGCCGCCGACCGGCCCGATGCGACGCTGGCTACCCGTACTGCGGCGTCACACTTCGCCGCCACGCAGAAATACGGCGAGGTTCCGGCGCGTCGCGGCATCGACCGCGGTCAGTTCGGGATCTTCGTGGACCCCGTCCACTGCAAGGGTTGCGCCGAGTGCGTGGAGGTCTGTGCCGCGCTCGGGCATGACGCCCTGATCATGATCGACAAGGTCGCTGAGGAAACCCCCAGCGGCGAGTCAACCCTGGATCGCTACGAACGCGATATCAGCTTCTTCCGCTCGCTTCCGATGACCCCGCCGGAATACCGCAATGACAAGGCCCTCGCCGACCTGATGCTCGGCGAGCACGCTATCGGTTACGTCGGCGGCGCCGGATCCTGCGCAGGATGCGGCGAAGCTACGGCCATCCGCATGCTCGTGGCGGCGACGCGCCAGCTCCACGGGCCCGAGTCGATGGGGATCGTGGCCGCGACCGGCTGCAACACCGTCTACGGCAGCACCTATCCGTTCAACCCATACCGCGTGCCGTGGACCAACTCGTTGTTCGAGAATGCTCCCGCGGTTGCACTCGGCGTCCGGGCGCGCTGGGACGCGGGCGGGCACGAGGATCGGCGCCTGTGGGTCCTGGGCGGCGACGGCGCGATGTATGACATCGGCTTCCAGAGCCTGTCCCGGATGGTGGCCTCGGGCTCCGACATCAAGGTCCTCGTCCTCGACACGCAGGTCTACTCGAACACCGGGGGACAGGCGTCCACGGCATCCTTCGGCGGCCAGGTGACCAAGATGTCCGCCTACGGCACGGCCCTCCACGGGCGGCCCGAGCGGCGCAAGGAGCTGGCCCGGATCCTGATGGCGCATGGCGAGGTCTACGTCGCCCAGACGACGCCGGCCCACATCAACCACTTCTACCGTTCGATCATCGAGGCCAACGAGTATCCCGGCCCGGCCGTGATCGTGGCCTACACGCCCTGCCAGCCCGAGCACGGAATCGGAGACGACGCGTCAACGCGGCAGGCGAAACTGGCCGCCGACTCGCGAGCCTTCCCGCTCTTCACCTATGACCCGCGCCGCGGCGAGTCGATGGCCGAGCGCCTCTCCCTGCAGGGCAATCCGGCGCTCAAGGAGGACTGGGCCAAGTCACCCGACGGAACTCCCGTCGACTTCCTCGCCTTTGCCCGGACCGAGGGCCGCTTCCGCCAGCACTTCAGCAAGGACCCCGCCGGAACGCCCGAGATCAACGCCACGCAGGACGACCGCCTCGCCTACTGGCATTCGCTCCAGGAGCTGGCCGGGATTCGCTGAGCCCGCCAACGCCCGCGCGCCCGCGGGCGACCCTAATAGACGACCCCGGTCAGGTTCGCTCCGGCGAAGATCGCGCCCGACCGATTGGTGCCGGTCAGGATGGAGTTGGACAGGTTGGCGTTGGTGAAGTTCACCTTCGACAGGTTCGAGCCCTTGAAGTTGACGTGCGACGCGTTGGCGCCGATGAACGTCGACTTCGACATGTTCGTGCCCTGCGCCGTCGAACCCTGGAGGTTGGCACCGTTCAGGTTGGCGCTCGAGACGTTGCTGCCGGTGAGGTTGGCTCCCGGAAGCTGAGCGCCGGCAAGGATGGAGCTCGACAGGTTCGCGCCACTCAGGTTCGCGTTCGTGAGGAGCGCGTTCGTGAAGTTCGCTTTCGAGAGGTTGGAACCCGCGAGGCTGGCACCCGTGAGGTCGGCATTCTGGAAGGTGGCGCTCGACAGGTTTGCCCCGCTGAGGTTGGCCCCAGCAAGCGTCGCGTCGTTGAAGTTGGCACCTGCCATGTTCGACCCGCTCAGGTTGACACCAGTCAGATGTGCGCCACTGAAGTTGGCGCTGCTGAAGGCGCCGCCGGACAGTTTGTAGCCACGGAGGTCAAGGCCCGAGAAGTTGCACCCGGAGCAGCTCGTCCCGCCGTTGCCGATCACGTAGACCGTCACCGTTACCGCGGGTTGGAGGACCCCACCGATCGTCGCCCGATAGGCGAACGTGTCGCTGCCGCTGAACCCGGTCTTGGGCACGAACGTGAAGGATCCGTTCGGTTGGATCGTGACGGAACCCTTGGGTGTCGTGGTCACGCTGACACCGGTGACCGTTCCGCTCGTAGCCCCGAAGATGCCCGAAGCCAGGACATTGAGGGTCGTGTTGAGCTTCGTTACGTAGCGGTCCGGGATGACGACGGACAACGTGCCATCTATGTAGGTGATGGTGTAGTTGCCAAGACCCGTGCCGACCGCCCCACTGACGGTGATCGGGTAGGTCCCGACGGCTGCAGCGGCGGGAGTGCCGGCACTCCCGAGCGTGACGCCGGTCACGGTGTTGCCGTTGACGAGCTGCCCGGCGCCGGTCGAGAACGCTGCCCCGCCGAGGGAGAGCGTGGCCCCGTATTTCTTGGCCTCGTTGTTGGCCGTGACCGTCAGTGCCCGCTGGGCGATCGAGAAGGAGCGCGTGACGGGCGGCGCCGGCTCGAAGTACGTGCCGCCAGCCTGATCCGCGCGGATCGTGCAGGTGCCCGCAGCCACGATGTGGACGGTCGAAGCGCTCAGGGTGCAGGCACCCAACGTCTCGGACGTGAACGTAACCACGAGGCTGGAGCTGGCGGTCGCGGAGATCCCGAAGTCGGCATCACCATAGGTGTGCGTCGCCGGCGCGCTGAACGTGATGGTCTGGTCGCCCTTGACCGGCAGGGCTCCTGGGCCTGCCGAACTTGCGTTGTAGATCGGGTTCGTCAACGAGATCATTGACGGCGACGTGGCCCAAGGGTCGAGCGTGACCGTTCCGTTGTAGAACGCCGACACGGCGTACCCGCCCGCCGGGAGCGTCGGCACGGAACCAAGCGAGGCTCGACCGTCGGCGCCCGTCGAGACCTGGCGCGCGAGGCCGGGGTGCGTGCTGTCGCCGACGACGAAGATGATGGATCGGCCGCTGAGCGGCTGATTGTTGGCGTCCGTGAGGGTCGCGAACACGCCGCTGTCCGCGCCCGGGCGGACCCCGCTCGGCGGCGTCATCAGGGTGAGGCTCGTCCCGAGCTTGGCGACGGTGAACGCGACTGAAGCGCTCGACGGCTTCGTCGTCGTGTCGCCTGCATAGGTCGCCGCGACCTGGGCCACCCCGGGTGTCGCCGAGATCGGGAGGGTCACGGACGCGACGCCCCCGGCACCGGTGATCGCGGTCTGGACCGTGGAGCCGAGGCGGAGGCTGACGACACGACCGGCCAACGGCAGGCTATTGCTGGTGAGCGTCGCCGAGATCGTTGCGTCGTCGCCATACGTACCGGACGTACCGGCGGACGGAGCGTTGATAGCGAGCGCCGTCGGGTCCTGGGTCGCGACCGGAGCGCCGGTGAGGGCGTAGTAGGCCGCCGAGTTGTCGTCGATCCCGACGAGGGCCGCCGCGTTGGCTGCCTGGACGATGAAGCGCAGGTCGGAGGCAGAACCGCCGGTCAGCGTCAGCGTCTTCGACCAGAGTGTTGGATCACTCGGCGACTGGACAAGGTCGACCGACTGCCAACAGTCGCACCCGGTGTTGCCGAATGTGTACGTGACCCAGACGGATCTGGCGTTGTTCGCCCCGTTCGAGTCGGTGCTCTGCACGGTCGCGTTGAAGGTCACGTCCGAGCCGGACTCGCTCGTGCTGACACCCGAGATCGTCGGGGCGGACGCCTGCCCAGCCGTTGCGCTCGAGGCGTCGGCGTAGAACAGGCGAAGGCCGAGCGCGGAGTAGGCCCGCCGGCTCGCCGTCGTGTCACCCGGGTTCGTCACCTTGTGTTGGACCGGAGTCACGAGGAGCGATGTCGATCCCCCGGCCAGGTCGGCGAAGTAGCTTGCCGTCCACATCCGGGTCGGGAACCAGGTGGTTGCGGTAAACGGCGTCTGTGATCCGCCGAACTCGGTGCCGGGGGCACCGATCAGGGGCACCACGCCGGTCGTCTCGGTGAAGATGCCGCTCCGGAATCCGACACCGCGGAGCACCTTGCCGGGAACCCCAACGTTCTTGACGAAGCGCGGCAGGGCCGGCTCGCCGGGGTTCGAGGCGACGCCGTCGGGACCCGAGAGGTAGTTCGCGGGTGGGTTGGTGGTGGAAGTCTTCGCGTCGACACCCGAGGTGTCGATCGTGATGTCAGCGGACGGAACACCGAGGGTGCTGTTCGTGGCGGGAACGATCGAGCCGCCGGTGCCGCTCGTGTCGCGGCTGCCCGGCATGTCGACCGAGAACATCGGGAGGCCGAAGACGGCGGCGGTCAGGAGCGCCTTTTCGTGCATGCCCTTGATGTCCGGGGTCGCGGCCAGGTAGGCGAGCTTCGAGCGTACGAGGGCGGTTCCGACGGCGACGGGGCCGCTGCCGACCCGAAGCTGATGGGCGAACTCGGCGTAGATCCGCTCGCTGTACTCGATCAGCTCATCGTCGCCGTACTGGAATGCGGTCCCGGCCACGAGGGTCGCGCCCTTCTGGGCCAAGGCCTCCGCCCAGTCCAGTGTCTGCGTCACGCCGGCGATCCCATCCGTGTTGACGACGTTGTAGCCGGCGTGACAGCCCGTGCTCCAAACCAGGGTCCCGGTGAGGTTCACCGAGGCCGGTGCCAGCTCCGACGCATTGATCGTCGAGTTGAAGTCCGCGGCGAGGAGGGAGTTCGCGTCAAAATGGCCGGCCAGGTAGACGAGGTCGTAGCGGGACGGCCCAAGGAGCTTCGCGCGGAGCTGGTCCGCAGTCCACCCGTCGTTGATGAGGCTGTCACCAACCGCGCCCGTGCCAGCGTCCAGCTGGTCCTTGACGGAGACAGCAGAGTCGGCGATGAAGTCATACCCGGTCACGAGCGACGTGCGTGGCGTCGCGACGTTCACGGACGCACCCGTGACGTAGCTATCGATCATGTGTGACGCCTCGGCGGCGGTCTCCACCAGTCGGCCCACCGCGAGGTCGGGAATCGGGAATCGGGTCCCGCCGAGCGACAGGATGGTGGTGGCTCCGTACTCGTCCTGTCCGAGGACGTAGTTATCGCGGAGGCTGGCCTCGGACGGCGAGGTTGCCGCCACCGGCGGCACGTACCACGATTCCGGCGCCAGGTCGGACGGGTCCGGGTAGCGGAAGAACGGGATCGACGAGTCGCCGCCGACGAGGACGACATATTTCAGGTTCGGGTTGCGGTACGACTGCACGACATCGCGAATCGCCGACGCGACCAGATTCTTGGCGTAGACGCAGGACGGGTTGGCGGTGGCCTGGGCCTGGAGGGTCGCGACGCGGCCGTTCCCGCTGACGTTGACGACCGTGCCGCCCGTGGCTGCCGCGAGGCTGCTCAGCTTGAGCGCGAGGGTGTTCTTCTCGTCATCCGTACCAGTGATCCGGTCGCGGTCCCAGAGGATGAGCGTGGTGCTTGTGGAGCCGACCGCTACCGGAGCGGCGCCTGACGCGACGACGCCGGAACAGGCGCTTGGCTGGGTCGTGATCGCGATCGTGAACGTATTCTGGAGATCGTATACGCCGTTCTTGCCGGTGACGTGCACGTAGTAGTACCCGTCGTTCGTCCAGGTGTTGGCGGGGATGCTGGCCGGACCGGTGCCCTCCTCGACGTTCCACCCAACGAGGCTGTTCCGGGCCGCCGTCGAATACGCCCCGAAGATCTCGTTGCCGATGTACGACGGGTTCCCGATGTACGACGGGTTCCCGATGTACGACGGGTTTCCGATGTAGCTCGGGTTGCCGATATACGAGGGATTCCCGATGTAGCTCGGGTTGCCGATGTAGCTCGGGTTGCCGATGTACGAAGGGTTGCCGATGTAGCTGGGGTTGCCGATATACGAGGGATTCCCGATGTAGCTCGGGTTGCCGATGTAACTCGGGTTGCCGATGTACGACGGGTTGCCGATATACGAGGGATTCCCGATGTAGCTCGGGTTGCCGATGTAGCTCGGGTTGCCGATGTACGACGGATTGCCCGCGAACTGCGCGGTGAGCTGCGCCAGGCTCTGGGCATTCGGGCCCGTCAGGGCGTTGTAGGCCTTCGAGATATCGGAGAACAGGAAGGCGTCGTAGTCAGCCGGGAGATCCCCGCCCGGGGTTCCGGCCACGGACACGCTCACGACGCCGCCAGGGGCGACCGGGAACTTGTACCAGCGCGATCGACCGTAGTCGTCGAGGTAGCCCGTCGTGGAGCCATTGGCACCGACCTCGATCGCGTTGGTCCACGTGTCGTTGGGGTCGGTGACCACGATGCACGGGCCGAGGTTGCTCTGTCCCGGGCCTGTCACCTTGGCGGCGATGTACATCGCCGGCGTCGAACTCGGGGAGATGGCGATCTGTGCGGAGAAATTCGCCCGGCCCTGGGCATCGGTCGAGATGCCGGTCACGGTCGGTCCGCCCACGGGGTCCACGAGTTGAGCGTCGGTACCGCAGCCGGTCGTCGACGTCAGGAACAGGACGGAGAACGTGCTGTTCGCCGCGCCCCCAAGAACTCCTTCGACGTGGATGCCACCGGCCGTTGGAGCAGCGCGATAGAGGAGCGGGGCATTTTCCGTGTTGGCGGGCGGCGCGACCGTAACATCCGGGATGACCGAGACGGCGTCGAGCGCGATTCCCCGAGCCTCGGAACCGTCGGTGGACGCGAACGACAGGACCGTAGAGGTTCCGGTCGCTGTGAATGTCCGAGTCCCGGTCGTCCAGTCGAGCGGGCGCGCGGTGGCGATGTGGGTGACGGAACCGCCGATCTGGGCGCCGTCGACCGTGATGATCATCCCCGGCGTGATGCCCGGCAGATCAGGGTTCGCGGAGTACGCGAAACGCAGGTTGTACGCACGGCCCGGGATGGTCGTCAGCGTCTGGGACACAGCGCCGGGCGCGCTGCCGTCCAGATCGATGGATTGCACCCCTTCGGCGGCGTTCCAATAGGTGGCGCCGATGTGATCGATCGAGTCACCGCCGACCGTCCAGCCCGCGACTGCCGTCGAGCCAGTCCCGTAGCTATCGAAGTTCGGGCTCGCCACCTGCGGCGCCTCGAAGCCGCCGTTGACGACGACCTCCTGCCCGACCGTCAGGGTCCCAATGAGGCGCGCATCACTGTCGCCGTTGCTGCCGGTGATCGTGAATCCGTATTCGTCGCCGCTGGCCACGGACAGCGTGGCCGTCCCCGAATACGAGAACCCCGCCGAAGGGGTCGTGCAGCAGTTGACCGGTCCACCTGTTTCGAGCGGCGCGCTCGACACTGTCCCGTCGTGCTTCACGTAGGCCTCCAACCCGACCTGGACCTGGAAGTACGCGTGAAATCCAGTGAACGAGTAGGGAAGGGACACTGTCCCGGTCGCTCCCGCGATCGTCGCGAACGACCAGGAGCCGGTCGCTCCCGAGTGCGCCGGGTTGTCGTAGGAGTACTGGAACTCGGCGATGCCGCCACCCCCGTTGTGGGTGACGGTCGTGGTGCCCGTCCCGGCTCCCACCCAGACCCCCGGCGTGCTGACGACGACGCTTACCGGCGGAGCGGCCAGCACGACGGTCGGTGCCGCCAATGGCACGGCCAGGATCGTCAGTTGGGCAAGGAGAGACCAGATCAGGAGTAGCGCACCGCCGCTCCGTCGCGTGGTGCCGGGGAGTCGATGGGACGCGACGGACGAGGTGACACGGCGGGGGGACGCCGGGACCTCGCGTGTGGGCACGGACACGCTTAGCTCCTCAAGCCCGCGGTATGGAAAGCGGTCCCGCGATTCCGCTTAGGGTACGGCGCATTGGGACCGTTGTGCAATCGAATTCCCGCAATCGGTGCGCCCGTGCACCAGCGTCCGGGCCAGGTGGCCGGGATCGGACCCAAAGTCGGGGACTAGGTCGCCGCGAGTTCAAGCGCTCGATCGATGGCCGCGGTGGGCGTCAAGGCTCTGCCCGCCCCGCGCGCCCGTTCGGCCGCCTCGTCAGCGACCTCAGACCTGGCGACCTCGAGTCGCTCCATCAGAGCGGCCTCAGCGGCTGCGGCGCGGGGAGAACCGAGCGCCGCCCGCAGCGAATCCGCGGCCCCGACGAGCACGAACGCGTCGGCGTGTCGGTGCCGCATGGCGCTCAGGACCGCCACGTCCTCCAGGAGCGCCATGAGCGGTCCCGTGTCGCCCAGGTCGCGATAGGCCTCGACGGCAGCGGCGTAGGCCCTGCCGGCCTCGTCCAGTCGTCCAAGGTCGCGGAGCGCGTCGCCGATGTTGTTCTGGGCGATCGCAAGGTTGAGCGTATCGCCGACCTGCCGGGCGAGGTCGACCGCGCGTTCGCCGTGGGCCAGGGCTTCATCGTTGCGGCCCGCTTGGGCATCCATCCAGGCGAGGTTGATCTCGCACGAGCAGATCCGTCGCGGCTCGCCGAGGCGTTCGTACAGCTCGAGCGCGCGAACGCTCAACGCCCGCGCCCGATCGGCGTCGCCGGCGTGCTGGGCGACGATTCCAAGGTTGTTCGTCACGGCCGCAACGCCCGAGGCATCCCCGATCCGCTCGCGGATGGCGAGGCTCGCCTCGTAGTGCGCGCGCGCCGCGTCGAGGTTGCCTCGCTGGGCGTTGACGGTGCCCGTCACCTGGAGCGCGAGAGCGAGGCCGGCATCGTCGTCGCTCGCCGCAAACCCCTCCCGTGCGGCCGCGAGCCGTTCCTCCGCGTCGTCGAACCGTCCCTGACGGCGCGCGGACTCGGCGAGGGAATGGTCACACCGTGCGGTGTTCGCGACGTCCTCGGACTGCACCGCCATCTCGCGTGCCTCGCCGACGACTGTCTCGGCGCGGGGCATGTCGCCGACCAGCTGGAGGACTTCCCCCAGGTTGATGGAAGCCGCGACCCGCTCACTCCCATCGAGGAGCGGAATGAGTCGCTCGTAGTAGCCAATGGCCGCGGCGTTCGCAAACGAGCCCCGAGCCGCCTCCGCAGCGCGACCGAGATACTCAACCTTCTTCGTTTTGTCGTCGCTCAGCCAGTAGTGGTGAGCGAGCAGGTCGAGATGGCGATCGATCTCGTCCGGATCACGCGCTTCGATGTAGGCGCCGACGCGGCCGTGAAGGTTCGCGCGAACGGAGAACGGCATGCTGTCGTAGGCGACCTCCTGGGTCACCGCGTGCTTGAACAGGTAGGCCAGGTCGGCCGCCCGGTCGAGGCCCACGAGGTCGGCCGTCCGCAGGGTCTCGAGATGCCCAAGGACGTCATCCAGGGTTCCGAGCTCGGCATAGGCTCCGGGCAGCATCGGCGCTTCGAAGACGCGCCCGATCACGCTGGCGACTTTCATGGAGCGCCGGGCATCCTCGGCGATCGTGTCCATCCGGCTGAGAATCAGGGTCTGGAGGCTCTCCGGCAGATGTAGATCGGCCATCGCGGCACGATCGTGCAGGTCGATCTGCTTGCTGGCGATGAAGCTCACCAGCTCCTCGACATAGAGCGGGTTGCCGCCGGCCCGCTCCGTCACGAGCTGCACGAGCTCGTCCGAGGGTGTCTCGCCCTGACCGAGGACCTGCTCGAGCTTCGATCGAACGACTTCGGCTGCCTCGGCATCGTCGAGGTGATCCAGTTCGATCTCGGCCAGGTTCTGTTGCCGCTCGAGGCCAAGGCCCCCGCCCTTCTCGGCGGCGGGTCGATAGGCCAGAAGGAACAGGAGCCGCAGGTCTCCGGACGCTCGCGCCAGCACCTGCAGCAGGTCCCGCGACAGCTCGTCGATCCAGTGGCAGTCCTCCAGGACCACCACGATCGGTTCGGTGGCCGCGCGAGCGCGCAGGCAGCCAGTGAGCAGATCCTCGAGTGATGCCTTGCGGAGCTTCGGATCGAAGCTGCGAGTGAGGTCGTTGTCCGGGATCGGGAGCTCGAGGAGGTCGTCGAGCAGCGGCGCACGAGCGACGTAGCCGGGATCGATGGCCGCCAGTTCCGCCTCGACCTGCGCGATCTGGGCGGCCTCGGAGTCGCCGTCCTCGAGCCGGAACAGCCGTCGCCAGATCTCGCGCCAGACGAAGTACCCGGTATTGGTGCCAAACGCCTGGCACTCACCAAAGGCCACGAAGATGCCGCGTCGCCGGGCTGCCCGGACGAACTCCGCGACGAGCCGCGACTTTCCGAGGCCAGCCTCGGCCGCGATACCAACGATCTGGCCTCGATGCTGGAGGGCCGTCTCGAGGCCGGAGGTCAGCTGTTCCAGTTCGGCCTTGCGCCCGACGAGGCGAAGCTCGAACCGCGTCTTGCGGCGTGACGAGCGCTCGAGGGATCCGCCCAGCGAGTAGACCGCCACGGGCTGGGCCTTGCCCTTGACCTTCATGTCAGGCAGCTGCTCCCAGATGAAGCCGTCTCCAGCCCCCTCCCGGATGCGCTGGCTGACATAGATCCGACCCGGCGGTGCCGCGGACATCAGGCGCGCCGAGAGGTTGACCTCGTCGCCCAGGCAGACGAAGGTCCGCCGCATCTCATGGCCGTATGTGCCACTGCGAAGGGTCCCGCGCGTGACCCCGACCTGGATCTCGCGTGCCGCGGTGGATTTTTCCAGGTCGCGCAACTCAAGGGCAGCACCGGCCGCCCGCGCGGCATCGTCCTCGTGAGCGATGGGCGATCCGAAGACGCCGTACAGGTAGGCACCCTTGTCGCCGAGCGTCAGCTGCAGGACGTTGCCGCCGTAGCCGGACATGATCTTCTGCGCCCCGCGGACGAACTCATCGAGCTGGGGGATCGCGTCGGGATCGTTGTCGTAGTCGATCCCGGTGAACCGCACGAAGACCGGGATGGCGGGCCGGAGCTCGGTCAGGAACTCACCGCGTCCCGTGCGGATCCGTTCGAAGACGGGCGGCAGCAGCCAGGAGCGAACGAGATCCTCGGAGAGGGGAGGGGGCTCCACCACCGGTGTTCTCGGGACTGCCACGTGAAGCTGCTCGAGGACCGCGTAGGTCCGATCGGTCTCCTCGTCATGACGCAGCTCGCCGAGTGATACCCGGTCCCCAAGTCGCCGGATCGCCGACGGCTCAAGCACGACCTCGCCTTTCTGGGCGAAGTGCTCCGCGGCGGCAAGATCGTCGATGAGGCGGCCCGCCAGGACGTCGATGAGCTGGCTCTCTGGATCGCCGACGATGAACCGCCGGGCATCGCCGACCGCGATGGCGACCTTCATCGCGAGTTTCACCTCGGAACCGCCGGGCGTCACGACGTTGCCGGTTCGACCGATCGCCTCCTGCATGGCGATTGCCGCGGCGCACGCCAGTGTTCCGTCGTCACCATCGATCCAGCACGTGATCGCGTCGCCCGAGAAGTAGATGACATCGCCGCCGAAGGCATCGAGTTCGCCGATGACCGCCTGGAAGACGCGGCCGATGTTGACCGTGAGCTCCTCGGCACCGCGCTGGGGGCCAAGTTCGTTGGCGAGGGCCTCGGTCAGGGGCGTGAACCCGCTGATGTCCGCGAAGAGCGCCGACCCGCTGACCCGGTCGGGCAGCTCCACGCCGGCCGACAGCGCTCGACGCCGGTCACGCGCGATGTAGGCCTCGGGGTTGTCCTGCGCGGCGGCTGGCGCGTCCGGTACGGGGTCGGCGGTCGGCACGCAGCCATTCTGCCCTCTGCCGGGGGATCCCGGAGTTCATCGCCGCGACGGCAACTGCCGCCCGGCGCCTGCCCCGTCTACGCCGGGCTTGGTGCGCCCTCCATGGCCGCCTTGAACCCGGCATCGAGCGCCGCCAGGTCCGCCTCGAGGAGCGCCGATCCCTTCGCTTCGAGGATCGTCGCGAGGGCATCGCGAACGGCCTGGATCGGAACAAATGGTCGGCGTGCCAGGAGCGCACCCAGCGCGACGACGCTGACGAGGCGATCATCGCCGGCGGCCTTTGCCAGAGCTGTGCATGGCAGCGCGACCTGCGACAGATCTTCCCGCGATGGCTCAGCTTCGATCAGGCTGGTGTTCACGACGAGGAGCCCACCCGGCGCCACGATCGGCTCGAACTTCGCGAGGGACGGCGGGTTGAGTGCAACGACCGCGTCGGCGTGATCCACGATCGGCGAGCCGATTGGCTCATCGGCCACGATGACCGTGCAGGAGGCGGTCCCGCCGCGCATCTCGGGGCCGTAGGACGGAATCCAGAGGACTTCCATGCCCTCCGCGGTCGCCGCGCGGGCCAGGACCGTGCCGGCGAACAGGATTCCCTGCCCGCCGAAGCCGGCAAAGACGGTCGATTGTTCCATGGTCACGCCTCCGGGGATGCGGCTCGGGCTTTCGGCCGGTCGACGATCACTCCGACCGGGTAGGTCTCGGCTACGTCCTTGAGATGGTCGATCGACTGCTGCGCGGTCATGTTCCAGCCGACGGGGCAGTTGGCGAGCACCTCGACGATCGCGAAGCCCTCGTCATCCAGTTGCATCTGCATCGCCCGCTTGAGCATTGCCCGCAACTTGCCGATCGATGCCGCGTCGGCCAGGGTGCCACGGGCTGCGTAGGCAACACCGGGAAGGATGGCGAGCATCTCCGTGATCGGGAGTGGCTCTCCGACCAGCCGCGGGTCCCGACCCTCGGGCGATGAGGTCGTCTTCTGTCCGACCAGCGTCGTTGGTGCCATCTGGCCGCCGGTCATTCCGTAGATCCCGTTGTTGACGAAGACCCCGGTGATCCGCTCGCCCCGCGCAGCCGCGTGGATGATCTCGGCCGTACCGATCGCGGCAAGGTCGCCGTCGCCCTGGTACATCAGCACGAACGCGTCCGGCTGGACCCGTCGGACGCCGGTCGCGACGGCCGGCGCTCGCCCATGTGGTGCTTCGATCCAATCGACGTCGAGGTAGTCGTAGGCGAAGACGGAGCAGCCAACGGGCGCGACCGCGATCGTGCGCTCGGCGAGTCCGAGGTCGCCCAGGAGCTCGGCGATGAGCCGGTGAACGACTCCATGCCCGCATCCCGGGCAGTAATGGGTGGACCGGTCCGTGAGAAGGGCGGGTCGAGTCGCGATGATTCGCCCCCGCTCAGCCCCGTGTACGAGCCTGTCGGTGGTCATCGGTCGTTCTCCCGTTCGGTCGTGACCGCCCACAGTTGCCGGAGTGCCCCAAGGACCTCATCGGGCGACGGGACCATGCCGCCGGTGCGTCCATGGAAGGCAACCGGTGCCCGGCCCTCGACGGCGAGGCGAACGTCCTCGACCATCTGCCCGGCCGACAGCTCAACGACGAGGAGCCCGCGCGTCCGGCTCGCGATTTCGGCGAGCGCGGCTGAAGGGAAGGGCCACAGGCTGACCGGTCGGAACAGTCCAACCCGCAGCCCGCCGTCACGAGCGCGCCGGATGGCGGTCCGCGCGACCCGTGCAGCGGTGCCGTAGGCAACGACCACCAGCTCCGCGTCCTCGAGCATCTCGCCGGCCCAGCGGACCTCAGCGGCCTCGATGACCCGGTATTTCGCCTGGAGATGCTGGTTGTGCTGCTCCAGGTCCTCTGGGTCGAGGTGCAGGGACTTGACCACACGAGGCGTTCGCCCCGCCGCGCCGTCTGCTACCCAGTCCGACTCGATGCGTTCCGGTGTTCGATAGGCGGGCACAACTGGCTCCATCGCCTGTCCGAGGACGCCGTCCGCAAGGACGACGACGGGAGTCCGGTACCGCTCGGCGATCTCGAACGCCGCCGGAACGAGCTCGATGGCCTCGGCGATCGACGATGGTGCGAGCACCGGCGTCCGGTAGTCGCCGTGGCCGTGGCCCTTTACGATCTGGAAGTAGTCGCCCTGGGCAGGCCCGATGGATCCGAGGCCCGGTCCGCCGCGCATGATGTCCACGAGGACCATCGGGATCTCGGAGCCGGCCATGTAGGACATGCCCTCGGCCATCAGCGAGATCCCCGGGGAGGACGAGCTGACCATGACCCGGGCGCCCGTGGCTGCGGCCCCCAGCGCCATGTTGATCGCCGCGACTTCGCTTTCGGCCTGGAGAAAGACACGCCCGAGTTCCGGCATCCGCCGGGCCATCCACTCGAGCAGCTCGGCCTGGGGCGTGATCGGGTAGCCGAAATAGGCATCACAACCGGCCTGGATCGCGGCCTCCGCAATTGCCTCGTTCCCCTTCATCAGGACGCGGGCGGGGGCATCGATCGCCACGTCAGGCCTCCTTTCGTGGCGCGTACACGGTGAAGACTGCGTCAGGGCAGACCCGGGCACAGAGCGCGCAGCTCGTGCAGCCCGCAGCGTCGGTGAGCTGGATCGGGTGGTAGCCAAGGCGGTTGACCGCCCCGACCTCAAGGGCAAGCACGCCGTGCGGGCAGGCGCCGATACAGAGTTCACAGCCCTTGCATCGATCCCGCGCGATGGCGAGGGGAGTCCAACTCAAGGGCGGCTCGTCGGCCGTTGCAGCCGCGGCGCGCTTCAGTGCGACGATCATGGACGCATACCTCCAGCCAGATCGTGCGCGGGCGTCAGCCGATCCGGGAGGGCCGGATGGCGCTCCCTCGAGGGCCGAGGGTCATCCGGAGAGTCCGGAACCGGGCTGCGAGCGGCGGGGGCGCGCCGCAGGCCGAGCCCTTTGTGACCTTTGGGCCTGCGACTAGGGTCCACCTGGCAGGGCCGCTCAGGCCGTCTGGCAGGAGGTAATAGCCCGCAAGTGGGGCCCGCGGTCGACGCCCAAGCGTCGTGTCCTGACTGCACGGATGCCCCATCGACACGGGTGGCGCTGATGACCGTGACGACCGATCCGATCTATCGGAGCCTTGTC
Source organism: Candidatus Limnocylindrales bacterium (assembly GCA_038328755.1). Lineage (GTDB taxonomy): Bacteria > Chloroflexota > Limnocylindria > Limnocylindrales > CSP1-4 > UBA5189. The sequence continues at coordinate 24,859 of JBBQMH010000006.1, read as the reverse complement.
GAGCGGGGGGTCTCCCGCCGGACATTCCTCAAGTTCTCGGCTGCCATGACCACGGCGTTGGCCCTGCCAATGTCGTACGCACCCAGGATTGCGAAGGCGCTTGAGACGGCGCCGCGGACTCCCGTCATCTGGCTGGAAGGGCAGGACTGCGCCGGCAATACCGAAGGGTTCCTCCGGGCGAGTCATCCGACCGTCGCCGAGCTGGTGCTCGACACGCTCTCGCTCGATTACCACGAAACCATCATGGCGCCGGCCGGCGAGGCGGCCGAGAAGTCGAAGCACGACACCATGGCTGCCTTCAAGGGCGGCTACATCGTGGTCGTCGAGGGATCCATCCCGATCGCCGACGACGGCGTCTACTGCACGATCGGCGGCAAGACCTTCAAGAGCATCGTCGAGGATGTCTGCGCCAACGCGCTGGCGGTCATCTCCGTTGGCTCGTGCGCCTTCGACGGTGGGCTGCCTGCAGCATCAGGTGGACCAACCGGAGCGGTGGGGACCTCGGCCGTCGTCCCGAAGTCGACGGTCATCAACCTGCCGGGCTGCCCGATGAACGTCCAGAACCTGACCGCGACGATCGTCCACTACCTCACGTTCGGGTCCTTCCCGGCCACCGACCCGCTGGGCCGGCCGCTGTTCGCCTACGGCCAGCTCATCCACGACCAGTGCGAGCGACGTGCCCACTACGAGTCCGGGCGCTTCGTCACGTCCTGGGGCGACCAAGGCCACCGCGACGGCTGGTGCCTCTACAAGATGGGCTGCAAGGGTCCCGAGACGTATGCCAACTGCCCGACGGCCCGGTTCAACGACGGCACGAGCTGGCCAGTCAAGACCGGCCATGGATGCGTCGGTTGCACGATGCCCCAGTTCTGGGATCGGATGAGTCCGTTCTACGGCCGACTGCCGAAGGCTCCGGGCGTCGCCAACGACGTCACGGCCGACCAGATCGGGCTGACGCTCGTCGGCGCCGTTGCCGCTCTGTCGGCCGCCCACGGGGTTGCCTCGTACGCGAGGAACCGTCGGCAAAAGGACGGGGCAGGTGAGCCAGAGCCGCCGCCAACCAACGTCGGCCCGACCGCCGGCGACGACGCTGAGTCGGCAAAGGGGGTCCAGGCATGACGCGGATTGCGATCGACCCGATCACCCGGATCGAGGGCCACCTCCGTATCGAGGTCGAGATCGAGAACGGCGTCGTCAAGGACGCCTGGAGCTCCGGGACGATGTTCCGGGGCATGGAGCTCATCCTCAAGGGCCGGGACCCGCGCGACGCGTGGGTCTTTGCCCAGCGGGCCTGCGGTGTCTGCACGACGGTCCACGCCCTGGCTTCGGTCCGGTGCGTGGAGAGCGCCCTCGGGATCAGGATCCCGAAGAACGCCCGACTGATCCGCAACCTGATCGCCGGGATCCAGTACGTCCAGGACCATGTCATCCACTTCTACCACCTGCACGCGCTCGACTGGGTCGATGTCGTGTCGGCTCTGTCGGCGGATCCGCGCGCAACGGCCGATCTGGCCGCGGCCAGCAGTGACTGGCCGACCTCATCCGTAGCTCACTACACGGCCGTCCAGCAGAAGCTCAAGACGTTCGTCGAGTCGGGTCAGCTCGGCCCGTTCGCCAATGGCTACTGGGGCCACCCGGCCTATCGACTCCCGCCGGAAGCGAACCTCATGGCCGTGGGCCACTACCTCGAGGCCCTCGACTGGCAGCGCGACGTCATCCGGATCCATGCATTGCTCGGCGGCAAGAACCCGCACCCGCAGAGTTACGTCGTCGGCGGCATGGCCGTCGCCCTGGATCCGAACTCCCCGACGGCGCTGAACGCCCGCCACCTCTCCGAGATCGCTGGGCTGCTGGCGCGCGCGAAGGACTTCGTCGATCGCGTCTACATCCCCGACGTCCTCGCCGTTGCGAGCTTTTACAAGGACTGGGCAGGGATCGGGGCCGGGATCGGCAACTACCTCGCCTACGGGGACTTCCCGGAGGATGACTCCGGCGATCCCCGCGGCTTCTACCTGCCGCGCGGCAGGATCCTGGGCGGCGACCTGTCAACGGTCCATGACGTCAACCACATCGGGGTCGCCGAGAGCGTCGCCCACTCCTACTACACGTACGAAGACGGCGACGGCACGCTCAAGCACCCGTGGGACGGTGAGACGAAGCCGGGCTACAGCGGCCCCACGCCGCCGTTCGACTCGCTCGAGGGGTACGACAAGTACAGCTGGCTGAAGGCGCCGCGCTACGAAGATCAGCCGATGGAGGTTGGTCCGCTGGCACGGATGCTGGTCGCCTACGCGTCGGGCCACAAGGACGTGAAGGGCGCCGTTGACGGAGTGCTTGCTGTGCTCGACGTTGGTCCGGCGGCACTCTTCTCGACCCTCGGCCGGGTTGCCGCCCGAGCCATCGAGACGCAGCTCCTCGCGGCCCGCCTTCCTGCCTGGCTGACCGAGCTCGAGATGAACCTGAAGAGCGGCGACCTGTCGATCGCCGACGTGACGATGTGGGATCCAGAATCCTGGCCCAAGGATGCCCGCGGCTGGGGCATGGAGGAGGCTCCGCGCGGAGCCCTGGGCCACTGGGTCGTGATCAAGGACCAGAAGATCGAGAACTATCAGCTTGTCGTGCCGTCGACATGGAACGGATCGCCGCGAGATGACAAGGGTCGCCGGGGAGCCTGGGAGGAGGCCCTCATCGGCACGCCGGTCGCTGATCCGACCCAGCCGGTCGAGATCCTGCGCACGATCCACTCGTTCGACCCGTGCATGGCCTGCGCCGTCCACGTCTTCGATCCAGCCGGCGGTTCGTCGGTCGAAATCCGGGTGGTCTGAGGAGACGACGATGGCCATCCTCGAGCAGCCCAGGCCCGCGGACTCCAGCGGGGCGGGAGCCTTTCCCTCATCTCCGCGCCCGCTTGTCATCCGTGACAAGTCGGATGCCCGCTTCCGGATCTACGTCTGGCAGGTGCCGGTCCGGATCACCCACTGGCTGACCTTCGGGAGCGTGATGGTGCTGTCGGTGACCGGCGGGTACATCGCGGATCCCTTCATCATCCCGCCGGGCGGGCCGTTCATGACGGTCGTCCGTTTCGTCCACATGGTCGCGGCGTTCACCTTCCTCGGGTCCGGGATCCTCCGGACCTACTGGCTCTTCGCCGGTAACCGGTTCAGTCGCTGGACCGCCTTCGTGCCGACGAACCGCCGCCACGCCGCCGAGCTCGCCAACCAGGCCGGCTGGTACTTGTTCCTCCGCCGTGAGGTTCCCAAGATTCTCGGCCACAACGCGTTGGCCGCCGGGACCTATTTCGTGGTCTTCTTCCTCTTCCTGCTCCAGACTGCGACGGGCTTCGCCCTCGCCGGCGCCGACGGCACGGAGCCATGGGCGACGATCTTCGGCTGGGTGCCCGGCCTTCTGGGCGGCCTCCAGGGCGTTCGCCTCATCCATCACCTCCTGATGTGGGGCGTCATCGCCTTCATGATCCACCACGTCTACAGCGCCCTCCTGGTGGACCACTGGGAGCGGAACGGCCTGATGGCGTCGATCTTCAGCGGGTACAAGTTCGTCTCCCGGCGCGAGATCGACGACGCCCGCGACGGCGGGATGGAGATCCAGGAATCAGTCGAGTGACCGGGCCAACCGGCTTTCCGCTCGTCCTCGGAGTCGGCAACATCCTTCTCCAGGATGAGGGCGTTGGCATCGCCGTTGCCCGATCCATCTCTGAGGACGAGGCAGGCTTGCCGCCGGGCACTCGGGTCGTGGATGGCGGCACGCTGGGCCTGGACCTGCTGCCCCTGATCGGGGACGCCGGCGCCATGGTCATGGTCGATGCGGTTGACCTTGGCCGCGAGCCTGGAGCGATCGCTGTGATCCGCGACGACGACATCCACGGCGTGCTTGCCGGGCACGTCTCGCCACACCAGGTGGGGATCGGCGATCTCATCGCTGCCGCGCGACTGATGGGCACCCTGCCGCGACACGTCTCACTGGTCGGGATCCAGCCCGGCACGATCGCGATCGGACTCGAGCTGACGGCCGCTGTCGCGGCCGCCGTCCCGCTTGCCGCCGACGCCGTCCGGCGGGAGCTCGCGATGGTCGGGGCCGACTGATCCCATGCACGAGGCCGGAATCGCCGTTGCCATTGCAGCCGAGATCCGCGACCGGGGGCTGGACCCTCTGCGCATCCAGATAGTGATCTCGGGCGGGCATGGGGATCCGGTCTCATTCGATGCGGCACTCCGCGCGCACCTCGAGGTGACGGCTCCGGGCCTCGGGCTTGATTCCATTGGAATCGTCCATGCGGCCGCGCCCCACCTGTGTGCGCATTGCGCGAACCTCTTCCGCGATCCCGCGCCGGACGCCGCCTGTCCCGCTTGCGGCGGACCTGCATTGAGCGTGTCCGAGCCGGAGTCGATCGAGCTGGAGTTCGGGGATGGACCGGCACGGTCTGAGGTGCGCGAATGGCACGACCACAACGTCCACGAGCCAGGCTCTCACCCCAAAGCGCCCGCGCGCGAAGGGCCAAACCGCCCCGCCGCGCGTGACTCGCGGCCCTCCGCCAGCCAGGTCCTGGATGAGAGGCTGGGGATATGAGCAGCCCGAACGCGAGCGGGAGGTCCTGAGGATGTGCGTGGCGTTTCCCGGGCACGTTGTAGCCGTCGATGAGTCCGGCGCGACGGTTGACCAGGAGGGGCGCGTTCGGCGTGCCTCCACGCTGCTCATTCCGGACCTCCAGCCTGGCGATTGGGTCTTCGTCGCCGCGGGCACCGTCGTTCAACGTCTCGATCCGGCGGAGGCCGAGCTGATCCGCGCGACGCTGCTCGAGGCGATCGCGCTCGAGGATGCCGAGGCCAGTACCTCGGCGATGCAAGGAGGAACCACGTAATGGGTGCCATCGACCGATTCGCCGTCGCTCGGCGCGTCCCCGAATCGCTCCGCTGGGGCGTCGGGCTCGCGTTTACTGCGGCTCTCATCAGCGGGTTCGCGATCTTCATCAACGGCTTCGCGGTCAAGCAGCTCCCGGACGCCGCCGTCTACACGACCCTCAAGAACGGCGTCGCCGCGGTCATTCTCATCGGGCTTGCCGCGATGACGGTCCGTCCCGCCGAGGTCCGGTCCCTGGGTCGCGCTTCCTGGGCCCGCCTCCTGGTGATCGGCGTCGTCGGTGGGAGCGTGCCGTTCCTCCTCTTCTTCGTCGGACTGGCGGAGGCCAGCGCTCCGTCCGCGGCCTTCATCCAGAAGACCCTCTTCGTGTGGGTCGCCATGCTCGCGGTCCCATTCCTCGGCGAACGACTGGGCCTTGCCCAGCTCGGTGCTCTGGGCGTCCTCCTCGTCGGTCAGTTCCTTGTCGTGCGCCCGAGTGGCGTCATGTGGGGCGCGGGCGAGACGATGATTGCCGCCGCGACGCTCCTGTGGGCGGTCGAGGTCGTGATCGCCAGGCGGCTGCTGGGCGCCGTGCCATCCGGCATCGTCGGCGCCGGCCGACTGGGTATCGGCCTCGTCGTGCTGATTGGTTACCTCGGCGTGACCGGCAAACTCGGCACCATTGCTGCCCTGACCACAGTCCAGTGGGCGTGGGCCCTGGGGACGGGCGTCGTGCTCTCCGCCTATGTCGCGACCTGGTTCGCGGCCCTGAAGCGGGCGCCGGCGAGCCTCGTCACCGCGGTCCTCGTCGTCGGTGCGCCGATCACCGCGACGCTGCAGCTGATCCAGAAGGGCACGCTCCCCGCGACCCCGGTCCTGGCGGGCGAGCTCCTGATCCTGGCTGGCGCGATCGCCCTGGCGGTGTACGCCACCCGAATGACAGCGCGGACCGCCGCCTCCGGAGCTTGAATGGAAATCGCCGCTGCCGGACCACCTGGGCTGGACGGACGAGAGCGTCCTCGGCGCGCTCCGCGCCCGATCCGCCCGGTCCCGGGGCCGATCCGGTTCGCTCGCTATGCGTTCGGTCCGAACCGGCTCGGGTACTGCGGGCCGGATGCATCCCAGGAGCTGTTCGAATCGGCGACGAACGGGGGAGATGACGCCGGCCTGCGGCATCTCGCCCGCGACTTCGAGGGCGCCTGGCCGTACCTCGAGCTCATCGCCGGAGCTAACGGCCTTCCGGATCCCCTCGACGCCCGGGTCGTCGACGCCTACTGGCTCGGAAACGACCTCCTGTCCGCGGTAACGCCTGCATCTCTCGGGCGATCGCTCGAGGTCCGGTTCAGGCCGCGACTACGGTCCGGCTCCTGGCGCTGGATGGCCGAGACGCCCGAGGCCGGCGCGGTTCCGGTCCACGCCTTCCACGTCCTCGATGTGTTCCCGAAAGTCGGTCTGCTTCGCGGCGAGGAGGCTGACGGCGTGCTGCGGGTCATGGATTCGTGCCGGATTCGGTGGGGCCGCGTCCTCGAGCGCGACGGCGACTGGCTCGTTGTCTCGACCGTGCCGCTGGAGCTTGCCGAAGGCCAGCTGGTCCTCGGGCCCCCACGTTCGGAGCGCATCCGGGCCTGGTGGGACGGTGCGTCGTTCCTCGATTCGGCCGAGCCCGGCGACGCTATTTCGATCCACTGGGACTGGGCCTGCGAGCGGCTTGATGCCAGCCAACTCGAGGCTCTCATCGGCTGGACGCGCCGCGAGTTGACCATCGCGAACCGCTCAATCTGAGCCGGTGGGGCCGAAGGTCCCGGGCGGGAGGTGCCGTCCGCGGTCCGGATCGGGACTCTCGGCACTCATGCGCGCATGCGCATATGACGGATGCTTCGGCCATGGACGAAATCACGATCCTGCAGGCCGAGATCCTCAAGGTTCTCGCCAGCCCGCGCCGACTGGAAATCCTCCATCGGCTCGCCGATGGACCGATGGACGTCGGGCGCCTCGCAACTGAAACCCACGCGAGCCAGCCCAACGTTTCCCAGCACCTCGCGGTGCTCCGGACAGCCGGTCTCGTCGAGGCCGAGCGCGACGGACGAGAGGTCCACTACCGGCTCACCGACCCGGATGTGATTCGGGCGTGTGACCTCATGCGCGGGGTCCTCGGTCGCCGCCTGACGCGGCTTGGCGAACTCGCAGCACCCGTGCTGCCGGCCAAGTCCGGCTCGCGATCAGCACCTCGTGACCTCGCAACCGCACGCTCGTAGAAGGAGCCACTCGTGGACGAACCAATCAACCTGGTCCTCTTCTCGGGGACGGACGACAAGCTCAACGCTTCGGTTGTCCTCATCGCGGGCGCAGCGGCGCTGGGAAAGCCGGTCAACGTCTTCCTCCAGTACTGGGCGCTCGAGGCGTTCCGGCGCGACCGGATCGATCGCGACCACGGTCTCGCCCCAGAGGCCGGCGACGAGGGCCGCCAGCACGTGGATGCCCTTCGCAAGGCCGGTCAGGCGAGCTGGGCCGATACCCTCCGCCAGGCCAAGGAGCTGGGCGGCGTCGATATCCAGGCCTGCTCGCTGTCGATGGACCTGCTGGGCATTGAAGAAACCGATCTCGACCCGCTCGTCGATGGCGTCGAAGGCGTCACGTCGTTCTACCTGAACGCCGGCGATGGCCAGATGGTCTTCATCTAGTCCCAAGTCAATCGATCGAGTTCGCTCGATCCGGAAGGAGTACGAACGTGGAAGCACTCGAGATCGCAGTCCAGGTGGACGCCCGCGGGCTGTCCTGCCCGATGCCGATCGTCCGAACGGCACAGGCCGCGAAGCCCCTGGCTTCCGGCGCTGTCATGGAGGTCCTGGCCACCGACCCGGGGTCCGTCAAGGACTTCGCCGCCTGGTGCCGGTCCACCGGCAACGCGCTGATTGAGCAGACATCGGATGGCGCGGTCTACCGCTTCGTCATTCGCCGGAAGTGAGGCACGAACCAATGACCATGACAGCTGAACGACCCACGGTGGATCCGGTGGCACAAGCCATCGCCGATGCCGAAGGCCTCACGGAGCCCGAGGCGGAGGTAGCGGCCGAGGAGCCCAAGAAGCTCCACGACATCCTCCTCATCAACTACAGCGGCGAGCTGGAGAAGGTCTGGGCGACAATGCTCCTGGCCTCGACGGCCGGTGCCATGCAGGTTCCCTGCCGCGTGTTCGTCACGTTCTGGGGACTCCAGAACTTCGTCAAGGACGAGAAGCGCGTCACCGGCAAGAACTGGATGCAGAAGATGCTGTCCGTGATGTCACGACCCGGCATCAGCCACCGCCCCCTGTCGAAGATGAACTTCATGGGTATGGGTCCCTGGATGATGGGCACGCTTGCCAAGCAGATGAACAACATGAGCCCCAAGGAGCTCCTTGAGGTCGCCAAGGAGATGGGCGTCGAGTTCATCCCCTGCCAGATGACCATGGACATGTTCGGTCTCACCCGCGATGACCTCATCGAGGGCATGGGCGAGCCGGTCGGCGCGGCAACGGTCATCGGACTGATGTCCGAAGGCTCCTCGCCACTCTTTATCTGACGGATCAACCAGCGGGCCCGCAAGGGCCTGGGAAGGGAACTATCCAATGACTGAAGCAACCACAACCCCGACCCCAACCCGAACCATCGACGCCCGCGGCAGCTTCTGTCCGGGACCGCTCATGGAACTGATTCGCGGGATCCGCGAAGCCCAGGTGGGCGACATCCTGGCCGTCCTGTCCTCGGACAAGGGCTCCAAGGTGGACATCCCCAAGTGGATCGAGAAGGCCGGCCATCGGCTGATCTCGGTGGACACCCGCGACGGCTTCGACGAGATCCTCGTCGAGAAGGCGCGCTAGCCGATGAACCGGATCCTCATCCTTGGCGGCGGCGTCGGCGGGACGCTGACCGCCAACCTCCTGTCCAAGAAACTCAAGAAGCAGATCGACCGCGGTGACGTCGAAGTCACGGTGGTGGACGCGACCGGAGCCCACGTCTATCAGCCCGGCTTCATGTACATCGCCATGGGTGGCGAGCGGGCGGAGAAGCTCCAGAAGCCCGAGCGTGCGCTGCTCGACGATCGGATCAAGCTCGTCATCGGGACGGTCGATCGGGTCGACGAGGAGGCTCAGACCGTCCAGATCAAGGATGGCCCGGCTCTGTCCTACGACCAGCTGGTGATCGCCACGGGTGCTCGCATCCTGCCCGAGTCCATCGAACATTTCGAGACCGAGGCGCACCACTTCTACACCGCCGATGCGGCCCTGAAATTGCGTCACGCGCTGGATGCCTTCACGGGCGGCAAGATCGTCATCGGGATTGCCTCGATGCCGTACAAGTGCCCGCCGGCTCCGCTCGAGGTGGCGTTCCTCATCGAGTCCGAACTCCGCGAGCGCGGGCTCCGGGACAAAGCGGAACTCCACTATGCCTCGCCAATCGGTCGTGCTTTCACGATCGAGTCGGTCAGCGAGATGGCGACTCCGATCCTCGAGGAGAAGGGGATCGAACTCCACACGTTCTTCAACGTCGAGACCATCGATCCGGAGCGAAAGGTCGTCCAGAGTCTCGAGGGAGAGGAGCTGCCGTACGACCTGCTCATCCTGGTGCCGCCGCACAAGGGTCAGCAGTTCCTGATGGACTCCGGTCTGGCTCCGGCGCCAGGGGGCTGGCTGCCAACCGACCGCTTCACCCTGAAGGTGGGTGGCCGACCCAACGTGTACGCACTCGGGGACGCGACTGACCTGCCGTTGTCCAAGGCCGGATCCACGGCGCACTTCGAGGCGCCGGTGGTGGTCGAGAGCATCGTCGCGGCGATCGAGGACCGGGCTCCGTCCGGTGCGCACGCAACGTACGAGGGCAAGGTCATGTGCTTCTTCGAGATCGGAGATGGCAAGGGCACTGTCCTCCAGTTCGACTACGACCATCCACCCAAGCCACCGAAGCCAAATCAGCTCTGGCACCTCGGGAAGATCGTCTTCAACAAGACCTACTTCCACACCGTGCCGAAGGGCCGCGTCTAAGCCGTTCCGAAAGGCCGCGCCTGAGCAAGGCGATCAATCGCCAATGTCTGCCGCTCCTAACGCGGCCTTCAGCGCCCCGGGTCCCTTCCCCCGGGGCGCTGCTCCGTGTCCGGTGCGTGGGCCGGGCGCCGGCATGACCCGCCAGCACGCCCGTCCGGCGCCAGGTGCCGCCCACCCGCCAGGCGCCAGGTGCCGCCCACCCGTCCGGCAACCAGGAGCGTGATCCGCCGCCCGCCCGACTGGCGCCAGGTGCGCAACCGGACTGCCCGTCCCCTTTTCCGGGTCATCGTGTCGTGATCCGGACTGACAGTCCGTAATGCGGTCACTTTCGCGTCGTCGGCCGCTCAGATGTGTCGCAAATCGGACGCATGGTCCGGTTTGTGACTGCGCAGCCGGGAATTCAGGACTGCCAGACCGGTCGCGCGCGATATCGAGCCCTGTGCGCCCACGCCGCGGCCACGCCGCGCCCGTGCCGGCGGCCCTTCTCGAGGCGCGTCCTCCTCGCGATGGCGCCTACAATCCGGCGGTGAGCCAGTCCCCCCTGAGCCAACTGCCATGACCAGTCGCGTCTTCCGCCGCTCGACGGATGCCGAGCCCCCGGTTGCGGTGCGCGCCGAAGGCAGCACGATCTGGGATTCGGATGGCCGTGCCTACCTCGATGCCGCTGGCGGCGCAATCGTGGTCAATGTCGGTCATGGCCGTCAGTCCATCGCGGACGTGATGGCGGCACAGGCCGGGCGGCTGAGCTACGCCCACGGCAGCGTCTTCACGACCGAGGCGCTCGAGGCATATGCCGCGGCCGTTGGGCCGCACCTTCCGGTTGACGAGCCGCGCCTCTACCCCGTAAGTGGTGGCTCCGAGGCGATCGAGACCGCGCTGAAGCTCGCCCGCGCGTATCACCTCGCGCGTGGAGAGAAGGATCGCCTCATCGTCTTCGCCCGCTGGTCCAGCTACCACGGGAACACGCTCGGCGCCCTGGACCTTTCGGGTCGCAAGCCGCTTCGCCGTCCGTACGAGGGCTGGCTCGGTCGGTTTCGACATGTCTCGGCGGCCTACCCGTATCGGGCGGGGATGTCCGGCTCGAATGCGCTCGGTGATGCGACAGAGCTCGCGGATGAGCTCGATCGCGCCTTCTCGGCCGCCGAGCCCGGAACCGTGGCCGCGTTCGTGGCCGAGCCCATCGTTGGGGCCAGCCTTGCCGCCGCCGAACCACCCGATGGGTACTGGCAGGCCATCAGCGAGGTCTGTCGCCGGCACCGTGTCCTTCTGATCGCGGATGAGGTGATGACCGGCTTTGGGCGAACCGGTCGCTGGTTCGGGATTGACCACTGGGCGGTGCGCCCGGACATCCTCGTCGCAGCAAAAGGGGCGACCTCCGGCTACTGGCCCTTCGGCTTCGCCGCCGCCCGCGGCGAGATCCACGACGTGATCAAGGCGGGCGGCGGGTTCACCCACGGTTTCACCTACTCGCATCAGCCGGTTGGTGCTGCGGTTGCAGGCGAGGTCCTCCGGATCCTCGAGGACGAATCGCTGGTCGAGGCAAGTGCGGCCAAGGGAGAGCGCCTACGCGGGCTGCTTACCGCCCGCCTTGCCGATCACCCCAACGTCGGCGAGATCCGCGGGCGTGGCCTGATGGTCGGTCTTGAGTTCGTGGCGGATCGGGAGTCGCGAGATCCGTTCCCTCGGTCCGCGCGGCTGACGGAGGCGATCGTTCACGCCGCTCGGGACCAGGGGGTCCTCCTGTACTCGGGGACCGGCATCGCAGATGGAACGGACGGGGATTCGATCCTGCTCGGTCCGCCCTTCGTCATCACCGACGAGGAACTGGTCCGGATCGCCGATGTGGTCGCCGAGTCCGTCGAAACTGCGACCGCAGGCGTGGGGCTCGGTAGGGGCTGACGCCGGGCGTCTCTCGACCAGCTCCTTAGGTGGCTATTTTCGCCCGCGGAACAGCAGGATCACGCCCAGGACGACCAACAGCGCCGGGACCACGAGGTTCGACACCTCCGGGACGGCGATTTCGGACGAGGCCAAGAGGACCAGGCCGGCGCCGACGATCGCCTGCCATCCCCAGCCGCCATTCCGCGACGCGCGGACGAGGGCGATGAACAACAGCGCGACTCCGAAGAACAGCGTTCCCCAGCCGCTACCCAGCTCGAGTCCCAGGCCGCGCAGCGTCCCCGGGATCGCGGCCGCCGTGAGGAACGCGCCGACGTAGAGCGCAGCCGTGCCACGGCGGATTGCCCAGACCAGGAGGAACGCCAATCCTGCTGCGAGGACGGCGGTATTGCCGAGGCTGCGGTACTCAGGAAGGAGGTTCTGAACGATCAGGAGTGCCCCGAACACGACAAGGAACACGCCAATCCAGGGCAGGCCCGGTCGGCGCTCGTCGTCCGGTCCCCACTGCCAGCCGTAGGCGTGGATCGTGCCGCTGACCGGCGTGGCTCGACCCTCGTCGTCGTTGGTGGTCACTCTTGAAGTCCTCCACTCGGCTGATCTTCGACCTCGACGTGGCTGAAACCGAGGCGGTCCGCCAGTCGACCGAGGATACCGGGCGCCCACCAGTTCCACTCGCCCAGGAGGCGCATCGCGGCTGGCACCAGCAGGACCCGGATGATCGTGGCGTCGACGAGGACGGCGATCGACATGCCGACGCCGATGCTCTTGATCGTGATGACGTCCGCCAGGGCGAACGCTGCGAAGACGACCACCATGACCATGGCCGCTCCGGTGATCACCCCCGCGGTCTTCGCGAGGCCCTCGGCCACGGCCGCCGTGTTGTCGCCAGTCCGGCGATACGACTCCTGGATGCGCGACAGCAGGAGGACCTCGTAGTCCATGGACAGGCCGATCAGGACCGCGAACATGATGATCGGGTTGCCGGCGATGGTGTAGCCGATGGGCGTGAAGTTGAGGAACTCGTGGAGGTTGCCCTCCTGGAAGATCCAGACGAGCGCTCCGAAGCTTGCTGATAGCGACAGGAGCGTCATCGCGACTGCCTTCAGTGGGATCGCCAGGGACCCGAACAGCAGGAAGAGGATGATCGCCGATGCGAGGAGCGTCGTTCCGATCGCCCACGGCATCCGGTCGTTCTGGGCGCGCAGGAAGTCCTCGGAGATGGCAGCCACGCCGCCGACTTTGATGCCCGTGATGGCGTCCCCGCCGGGCACCGCACGAACTCGTGGAATGACGGCGGTTCCGGCCGGGATGGCGGGCTCCAGCGGGCTGATCGCATCGAGCCGGACCACGCCGTCCCGGATGTAGGCCTTGCGCAGCTCCGTAACCGCGCCCTCGAGAGCCGGGGGCAGCGCCCCAGCTGGCGCGGCATACAGTTGGGCAACCTGATCGGCGGACAGTGGGCCGCCGGTTGCTGGATCGGTCAGCGAGAACGGTCCCTCGACCCGGTCGATACCCTCGAGAGCGGTCACCTGTGCCGAGTAGTCCATGACTGCCTGGATCGTCGAGGCGTCGGTCACGCCGTCCTTGGTGTCGACCAGGATCGTGATCGGCGTGGTCTCGCCAGGGCGGAACTCGGTCATCAGTGCAACCCAGGCATCGCGGCTTGGCAGTCCGGCCGGGAAGATGCTCGCGTCGGGGACGCCCTGCTGGAGCCGGAAGAACGGTGAGCCGGCGATGAACAGGACCGCCAGAACGGGCACGAGGACCGCGATCGGGCGCCGCATGACCGCATGGGCCATTCGCTCCCAACGCGAGGAGCGCGTCGCGGCCGGGTCGCCGCCGAGGCCGATGTGCCGGAGCAGGCCCCGGACCGAGAGGGCGTTGACCCGCGGCCCGATGACGCCGAGGAGTGCGGGCAGGAAGGTCAGCGAGAAGACCACGGAGCAAAGGACCACGACCGCGCCGCCCTTCCCGATGGAGTTCAGGGCGCTCGCCTCGAACCAGAGCAGCCCCGACAGTCCGATGGCGACCGCGATGCCGGAGAACATGACGGCCTTGCCGGCGGTCGCGACTGCGGTAATGACGGCCTGCTCGACCGTGCGGCCCTTCCCGAGTTCCTCCCGGAAGCGGCTGGTGATGAAGAGGGAATAGTCGATTGCGAGCGCCAGCCCGAGCATGGTTGCGATGTTCAGGACGTAGATGCTCATGTCGGTCTGCCGGGCGAGCAGGTTGATGATCGCCAGCGAGACCGGGATCGCAAGGCCGGCCACCAGCAACGGCATGCCGGCTGCGACGATCGAAGCAAAGACCAGGATCAGGACGATCGCTGCGATCGGCAGGGAGACGGTCTCAGCCCGCAGCAGATCCTTCTCCGAGAGAGCCGCTGAGTCCCGCTGGATGGGTCCGAAGCCGGTCAGGCTGACTTCGTATCCAGCCGGCGGAGTGAGGAGGCTCTGGATGCCATCGACCGCGGCGAGGGACTCGTCATCGGTCATGTTCAGGCCGATCACGACATACGTGGCGTCACCCGCAACGCTGACGAATCGGTCGTCGCGAGTCTGGGCATAGCCCGTGATGGCCCCGACACGGCTGTCGGTCGAGAGGCCCGCGAGCGTCGTCGCGATCGCCGCCTGGAAGTCGGCGCCCCGAGCGTCAGCGCCTGATGCATCTGCCCGAAAGAGGGCCAGGAAGGCGCTTTGACCGCCGCCGAATTCCGCCTCCAGGCGCTGGGAGACCTTCGCGGATTCAGAGTTCTTGTCGAGCCATCCGCCCGAGCTGAGCTGGGCGGACGTGCCCGCGGCGAGCGGCAGGGCCCCGGCCGCAATGGCGATCATGACGATGAGGAAGATTCGGCGACGTCGATAGACGAACGCACCCCAGCGACTGAACATCTGATCCTTTCGGTGGCGAGACGGCGGCGCCCACGAGCGCCGACCTGACGAACTCGATCCGTCAAGGGTAGTGAATGTACTCGTGGGTCGTTCGCGGGCGCCGGCCCGCGCGCGGGCAGCGCCGGGGGCGAACGCGGTCCACGGGACCGTGCCAGCGTCACCGTCGTAGACTCGCCGGGATGGTCACTTCCTCGTCGCGCTCGCCCCGCGTTCAGACGGTCCTGGGCCCGATCGACCCGGCCGAACTCGGGTTCACCCTGCCCCACGAGCACACGGCAATCGCCCTCTGGAAGATCCCGAATCGCTGGGATTACTGGGAACTCACCGCCGACGAGCCGGTCATCACCGCTGAACTGGAGCGCTATCGCGAGCGGGGTGGGACCGCACTGACAGACCTGACCCTTCCGGGTGTCGGGCGGGACCCCGCCTGGCTCGTCCGGCTGGCGCGGACGTCAGGCCTCCACGTCGTGATGGGCTGCGGCTGGTACCGCGAGTCCTACTACCCAGCCGAGGCGCTGATCGACCGCCGCTCGGTCGATTCTCTCGCTGATGACCTCGTTCGCGAGATCGAGGAGGGGATCGAGGTCGAAGGAACCGATGCACCCGTCCGACCCGGGATCATCGGGGAGATCGGGACCGACAAGCCGTGGCTGTCGGCGAAGGAGGAGCGAGTCCATCGTGCCGTGGCCCGTGCCGCGCGACGAACCGGCCTTGCGATCACGACTCACGCCGTGCTCAGCGACGTCGGCCTGGCCCAGCTCGAGGTCCTCGAAGAGGAAGGCGCCGATCCCTCACGGGTCGTGATCGGTCATGCGGATTCATACCCGCACCTGGATCACTATCTCGAGCTCATCGGGCGCGGCGCGAACATCGAATTCGACTTCCTCGGGATGTCCTTTTCGCCGCAGGAGCGCCACGGCGAGTCGCGGATCATCGACCTGCTGCTCGAACTTCTGTCGCGCGGCCACTCGGATCGCGTCTTCCTGAGCCAGGACGTTTGTCACAACTCCCAATTGCGTCACTACGAGGGCAACGGCTACACGTACCTCCAGGAGACCTTCCTGCCACGGCTCCGGGAGCGCGGCGTCTCCGAGGCGGACATCGACCAGATGACCGTCGCCAACCCTCGTCGGATCCTGACCATCTCGTAATCACCCACGAACCCGGGAGGCATTCATGGATCTCGTCCCGGCGCCAGTACGCCGCGTGATGGCAACCCTCGAGGCCCGCGATCAGGCCGATCGCATCGACGGGACGCCGATGTCGCGCCGACTCCGGGCGATTTCCCCTGATGTCGGCGAATTCCTGCTGACGCTCGCACTTGGCACCCGGGCCCAAACGATCGTCGAAATCGGGACAAGTTCGGGCTATTCGACCCTCTGGCTGGCTGTCGCAGCGCAACACAACGATGGCCGGGTCATCACCTACGAGGTCGATCCGGCGAAGGTCGAGCTGGCTCGAACCACGTTCGCCGACGCTGGAGTCGGGGATCGCGTGGAGTTGCGCGCCTCGGATGGCTCAGCCGGTTTGACGTCATTTGCCGGCACCGCCGATCTCGTCTTCCTCGACGCCGAGAAGGACGATTACCTGAGCATGCTCGAGCAGGCCATCCAGGCGCTCCGGCCCGGCGGGATGCTGGTGGCCGACAACCTGACCTCGCACGAGGAGGCCCTCGCGGAGTTTCGGGACACGGCCCTGGCCGACTCGCGACTCAGCGGTCTCGTGGTGCCGATCGGGCGGGGCGAGCTCCTCGCCTTCAGACGCTGAGCCGGCACCCGCTACCGGGGCTGGTCACGGGGTCCATGGCTGCATCTCGATCGAGCCGGGCGTCCCGGGTGCGCTGTTGCAGGGCGGCACTCCGCTCAGGTCGGTCGGATTCCATGGGTTCGCCACCACGCGACCCGCTCCGTTACCCAGGAGGAAAGCGACCGTCACCGGACCTGAGGTCACGGCAGGGCCGCAGTAGTCCGACACCCGGATCATCGTCCTGAGTATCGCGTCCGGGCTCATGACCAACTGAGCAGGCGATGACGTCGGCGAGCCGCCGATGAGGATCGAACCGTCCGGTCCCAGAAGCTGAGCCTGGTCGAGTGCAGGCGTTTCACAGGTTGACAGTCCGGTGTTGTGCAGGCTCACCTCGGCGATACGGCTGCCGGCGGCGCCCGTCCAGCTGGTGATCGCCGCAACGAGGTTGGACGCGTCGCATAGCCCCATCGGCCCGATCGTCGGCAGAGGCGTATCAGTCGGGGTGTAGCTCGGCGTCGGCGTCGTCACGGAGCCACCGATGCTGTTTCCGGGTGGGAAGGCACGAGGGAGCATGAACGCCGCCAAGGCGACCACGGCGACGATCGCGACGGCCGATGCCGCCACGCCTGTGAAACGCCTGAGCATCAGAAAGCTCCTTGTTCCTGCCAACCCGCCCCGCCGGGCGTTCATCGCCGGGATCTCCGAGAAGGCCGATGCCAGCAGATCCGGCGGAGCGGCGGATGGACCATCCAGTAACCATTCCCGGATCAGGCGGTCAGTTTCGCGATCCATCGTCATGCGGAGCGATCTCCCCTCTTCGGCACCGCGCGGCCATCGGACTCGACTGCGGCGCGTAACTGCCGCATTGCGTGATGCAGGCGGGACCGGACCGTCCCGGCCGGAATGCGAAGCATCGATGCGATCTCCTCCGACGACTGGCCGCCGAAGTAGTGGAGGACAACGACCGTCCGCTGCTCAACCGTCAATCGCCCAAATGCCCGCTCGAGCTCGTCCCGGTCGGCCACGGCGCCCGTCGTATCAGGCGACACCGGGTTCTCAACGGGGAGCAGGCGAAGCTTGGTCTGCCAGCGGCGCTCGCGACGAGCTTCGGTGTAGCAGGCGTTGACGACCAGTCGCGTCAGCCAGGCTTCAAAACGGGCCGGATCACGCAGGCTCGGAAGGTCGATCCACGCCCCGACGAGCGCCTCCTGCACCGAGTCGTGCGCCCGCTCGGCGTCACGAAGGATCCGGTACGCAATCGCATAGCAGCGGTCTACCGAGCCGGCGACCAGCATCCCGAATGCCTCACCGGAGCCATGTTGGGCCTCATCGAGGAGGTCACGGTACATCTCAGCTCCACAAACGTCCCGAATGGGACTGTCAATCTAATGGCGTCGTGGATCGCGATAACCGTTCAATCCTGACCATTTCCCCGGCCCGAGGGCGCCGCCCGCCTCTGATTTCTCTGGAGCACCCGCGGGTCAGGCTCACGCGAGCGAGGCGACCACGCGCAGCTCCACGTTGCCCTTGAGGGCGATGGAGATCGGGCAGTTCTCCTTGGCGTCCTCGGCGATCGTCTGAAAGGTCGCCAAATCGATGCCGGGCACATCACCCACGACCGTGATGGTGCTGGTCGTGACCTTCCAGCCGCCGCTCGCATTGTCGAAGACAACTTCGGCCCTGACCTTCAGGCTCGTAGCCGGCGTGCCGTTCTTGGCGAGCCGGGCCGAGAACGCCATCGAGAAGCAACTGGCGTGGGCGGCGGCAAGCAGTTCCTCAGGCGATGTCTTGCCGTTGTGGGCGGTCGTTCGCGACGCCCATGACACCGGCATGCGGGCGAACACGCCGCTCGAGACGTAGTCGATGGTCCCGGCGCCCGAGATCAGGTCACCGTTCCAGGTGACGCTGGCGTGTCGTGTTTCAGCCATGGGAACCTCCTCGAACCGCTGGATTGGACCCTGCGGTTCGGACGCATCGTCCCACGGACGGCCGTCAACCGCCCCCGAGGTGCGCGCGAACCATCGTGACGAATGGCCGGTCTCGCACCGTTCGTGGAAACACGACGCGCTCCATGCCACCGAATTCTCGATGCGCCTTGATCGCCGCTGCGAAGGCTGGCGCAAACCCCGGCTCCGCCATCGGATCGAACCCGTCCTGCCACCAGAGGCCGGCGATCCGGAGCGCACCGGAGCGCCGCTCGATCCGCGGTTCGATCCGGCCGACGAGTCGGTCTCCGTACAGGATCGGCAGCACGTAATAGCCCCAGCGTCGCTTTGCGGCCGGGACGTAGACCTCCCAGACATAGTCGAAGTCGAACAGCCTGCGCAGCAGGTCCCGGTCCCAGCAGAACGAATCCAGGGGAGCGAGGAATGTGACGCCCGGCTCGATCCCGCCTGGCGGGCTGCCGGCCGCCACCTCCTCGCGGGCTTGATCGAGAAGTGGCAGCTCTTCAGCCAGCACGAACCGGTCCCGTTTGAAGCCTTCGACGCTGACGGGGACCAGCTCCTCCCGGTCGACGAGCTCAGCGAGGAGCTGGCCGCGCTCGCCGGCGGTCCGGCCCGTCGAGTACCAGAGCGTGTATTCGCCGGTGCTCCCGAGCAGGCCGTTGCCGCGATAGCGCGACAGGAGGCGATGGCGTCGCTGCTCCATCTCCGGGACCCGGGTGGTGAGGATTTGCGCCGGGAACAGCCGCTCGACGAGGTCGTAGACCCGGAGGTTGCCCTCGCGCCGTGAGATCCCGAGGATGCCCGCCTCGGCGAGGGCTTCGAGGATGGCCCGGACCTGGTTCGTGGGCCGCCAGTACCACTCGATGGCCTGCCGTGGCTCGACGTCTCGCGGCAGCAGCGGCCCCTGATCCCGGATCCGGGTGACCAGCTCTTCGACCAGCGGGGCATGGGTGTCGAACGTCTTCGCCTCGTGGTCGACGCGCTCCCGGTCCCATGTGAGTCGATGCCACGGCAGCTCGGCGACGGGGACGATCGAGAGCATCTTGTTGTAGGTCTCGTACAGCCGCCGATCCTCGTACAGCCAGTGCTCCGTCCAGGTCCGCCGGTAGCCCTTGATCCGGGACAGGAGCACGAGGTCATGGTTCCGGCCGGCAATCTCGAGCGGATCGAACTGCAGCGATCCAAGCCGATCGATCACTCGCAGGACGCTCTCGGGTTCGGCGGCAAGGGCTCTCGGTGGCGCCAGGAGGTGGCGCAGGACCATGAACCGTCGCGCGACGGCGCGGCTCAGCGGTGATTGAGGAGCGGGCATCGAGCGATGGTATCCGGCCCTCAGGCCGTGGCCGATGCCAGTGCCTCGCGCAGCCGGCCCACGAACGCGGCCTGGGACGGATTGGCTCGCCGCTGTGCTTCGCGGACCGAAAACCATGCGACCCGATCGACTTCGGGGAACGTCTGCAGCTCCCTGGTCCCCGGTGGCCAGTGCATCTGAAAGGTGTTCGAGGATGCCGCGGCCGGATCCAGGGTTCCCTCCACGGCCCAACAATGCACGATCTTGCCGCTGGCCTGGGTGACGGTACCGAGCGAGATCGGCTCGCGCGCTGCGTCACCGGCGACGCTCGCCAGGGAGTGGCCGGTCTCTTCCTCGAATTCACGCGCCGCGGTCGCGAGCAGTGTGTCGCCCTCGCTCACTTCTCCCTTGGGGATGGTCCAGTGTCCGACGTCCCGGCGAGTGAAGTAGGGTCCTCCGGGGTGAGCCAGCAGTACCTCGAGCCGATCGTCCCTGATGCGGTACAACAGGATTCCGGCGCTGATCTGGCGGCTCATCCGGATATCGTCGCATAGGCGCACGTCCGGAGCGGACCGGCCGCCGAACCTCGCGCCCGAATGCCGAGAGATGCTTCCACGGCAGACCCCTGCCCGATCCGCGACAATGCCGCCGCACTCCCGCACCCCCGCCGGCTGCGCGGGCCGCTTCAACCTTGATCCGCCGCCGATCCGCCCAACGACGCGGACCCAGCCAACTCGAGGAGATCCGCCTTGACCCGCCTGACTCAGCTCGCCATCGCCAAGCGGAGCGTGACCCTGCTCCTCGCCTTGGGCCTCTTCGGAGCGGGGATCTTCTCCTGGGGGCAGCTCCGCCAGGAGCTCGTGCCGGATGTCGAATTCCCGATCCTGTCGATCGTCGCGACCTACCCGGGTGCCGGGACGAGCGATGTCACGGACCAGGTCACGAAGCCAATCGAGCGAGCCATCTCGAGCGTGGCCGGCCTGGAAGCGCTGAATTCGACGTCGACCAACAGCCTGACCTTCGTGGTGGCCCAGTTCAAGTTCGGAACGGACATCAAGGAGACCAAGGCGACCGTCCAGGCCAACCTCGACGCCCTGGGTCTGCCTGCTGGCGTCAACCCCAAGGTCATCGTCCAGGACATCAACGCCCAGGCGGTCATCGTCGCCTCGGTACGCGGAGTCGGCTCGACCAGTCTTGATGATGCCGCGAGCATCGCCCGCACCGAGCTGGTTCCGGAACTCATCGGCGTCTCAGGGGTATCCGCGGTCAGCGTGACCGGCGGCACCGAGTCGCGAGTGAAGATTCTGCTCGATCCGGCCAAGCTCGCTGCCGCGGGAATCTCACTGCAGCAGATCAAGGGAGTCCTGCAGGCCAATGACCTGACCCTCCCGAGTGGATCGCTCAACGTCGACGGCGGGCAGGTCTCCGTCTCCGCCCTGCACCAGTTCGGGTCTGTTGATGAGCTGCGCTCACTGATCGTCGGCGTGAAATCTGCGGCGCCGGTGCCCGTCGATCCTGCAAACCCCGCCGCGTTCGCGCCCCCGACCCCGATCCGGCTCGGCGATCTGGGCACGATCGACATGATCCAGGTGAGTCCGACCGGCTACTCGCGGACCAACGGCGTGCCGTCGATCACGCTGTCGGTCACGAAGGCGTCCGGCGGGAACACCGTCCAGGTCGCCGATGACGTCCAGGCCCGGATCGAGGAGCTCAAGACCGAATACGCCGGACGGCTCGAGATGAGCACGCTCATCGACACCTCCGACTTCATCAAGGAATCGCGCGACGGCCTGGTCAAGGAAGGCGGACTCGGGTCGGCCTTCGCCGTCCTCGTGATCTTCCTCTTCCTGCTGAACATCCGATCCACGCTCGTGGCCGCGGTCAGCATCCCGCTGTCCCTCGTCACCGCGCTGGCGCTGATGCTCGTCTCCGGCATCTCGATCAACATCATGACCCTGGGTGGCCTGGCGGTTGCCATCGGCCGGGTGGTCGATGACGCGATCGTCGTCCTCGAGAACATCTATCGACACCGCGGGCGCGGTGATTCCATGAAGGACGCCGTCCTCGACGGGACGCGCGAGGTCGCCAGCGCCATCACCAGCTCAACGCTCACGACCGTGGCCGTCTTCCTGCCGCTCGGCTTCGTGGGCGGCCTCATCAGCCAGTTTTTCCTGCCCTTTGCGCTGACCGTCACGTTCGCCCTGATCGCCTCGCTGATCGTCTCGCTGACCGTGGTTCCGGTCCTCGCGATCTTCCTGTTGCGGACGGTCAAGCTCAAAGTCGGCCCGGACGGCGAGCTGCCGCCGACCATCTGGCAGCGGCTGTACGTGCCGTCCCTCGAGCTCGCCCTGAAAAATCGGATCACGCGTTGGGGGACGCTCGGCATCGCCGCCGTGCTGTTCATCCTGACCAGTGGCCTCGTCGCGGGGCTGCCGACCCAGTTCATCAACTCCGGCTCCGAAAAGATCGCCTATGTGACGGTCATCCCGCCGGCCGGCACCTCGACGGCCGATGTAATTGCACGAGCCGAGAAGGTCGAGGCAGTCCTGAAGGCCGACTCGCAGGTGGAACTGGCCCTCACCACGGTCCCGGGCGACGACGACACGGGATTCCAGACACTTGCCGCCACGCAATCCGGGCGGCCCAAGAACAGCGCCCGAATCTTCGTGCGCTTTGACCCCGAGACCGACCTCAAGACCGAGGTCGACGTCGTCAAGGCAAACCTGGCCTCACTGGCGACCGATGGCTTCTCGATCACTGCCGAGGAGACCAGTGGCTTCGGCGGAAACTCGCTCAGCGTGGTCATCACCGGCAGCAACGCCGACAAGCTGGTGTCGGCCAACGACGCTGTGTTCGGAGTCCTCGCGGGTATCCCGGAGCTCAACAACGTCGTCAGCGATCTCGTTCGCTCGTCGCCCGAGATCCAGGTTCGGGTGGACCCGAACAAGGCGATCGGCCTCGGGACGACGACGGCGCAGGTCGCCGGTGACCTGCGCAACATCATCGTTGGCGGCCCGGCAGGTCGGATCGTGGTCGATGGCCAGCCGATCCAGGTGGACATGCAGATGGCCATCGCGGGCCTGTCGTCGCTCGACGCCCTGAAGGCCGTCCCGGTCGGGACCGTGCGGCAGGCACCGCTCGGGACAATCGCCGATGTCGTCCAGGTCGATGCCCAGGCCCGCGTCACCCGGGTCGATGGGGCGACCGCGGCCACTGTCTCGGGCACCATCCGTGGGACCGACCAGGGCGCCGTCGCGAAACTCGTGGATAGCAGGCTCGCGGAGCTCCGCGCGGCTGGCCAGCTCGACGGCGTCGACGTCAGCGTCGGCGGCGTGACAGCCCAGCAGTCCGAGGCATTCGGTGGGCTCTTTGCCGCCATGGCGGTCGCGATCCTGCTCGTCTACATCGTGATGGTGCTGGTCTTCAACTCGCTGGTGGACCCGCTGGTCATCATGTTCAGCCTGCCGCTCGCCACGATCGGCGCATTCCCGGCGCTGGCAATCACCGGTCGCCCGATCGGGATCAGCGCGCTCATCGGCTTCCTGATGCTGATCGGAATCGTGGTCACCAACGCGATCGTCCTGCTCGACCTCGTGGAACAACTCCGCCACAAGGGGATGTCCACGCACGACGCTCTGGTCCAGGCCGGGAGAACCCGCGTACGGCCGATCCTGATGACCGCCGTCGCCACGATCATGGCCCTCTTCCCGCTTGCGCTCGGACTCAACCAGGGGTCGATCATCGCCGCGGAACTGGGCACTGTCGTGATCGGCGGGCTACTGTCCTCGACGGTCCTCACGCTGATCGTGGTCCCGGTCGTCTACTCGCTGGTGAGTGACGCCAAGGGCATCGTCCGGCGTCGATTCGGGTCGGGCGAGGAGCACCCGGAAATCCCGGACGAGTTCGCGATCAGCTGAGCCAGGGTCCACGGTCGGGCCGCCCGACCCGGACCCACTGCCCTAGAAGAAGACCGAGCACCAGGGCGGCGTTCCCGTCCGGAACAGGGCGTCCGCCTCCTGGAGCGCCCCTTCGCGGCTCTCGTCGGCGCCTTCGGCGAGCGAGGCATGGATCAGGCTCGTCCCGCCGAGATAGGCTGCACCAAGGGCTCCAGCGTGGATGGTGAGATCCGGGCTCCGCTTCGTCGGGACGCAGGTCGCGCCGTCCGGGCCGACGTCGAGGGCAACCCGCGTCCGGCTCTCACGGTCGGTCCCGGCGTCCTCGACGGTTTCGATCACCAGGCTCCCCGCGCGTTCGTATGCCCTGGCCGCGAGCGCTCGAGGCGCATCGAGCAGCTTGACCCACATGCTGTCGTTGAGCTCGGTCACCGAGGCCGCCCTGGCGTTCGTCAGCAGCCACGGGAACCGCTCGGAGACAAGACGCTGCGGCGCCGTGACGGTGCGAACCAGGTCCGTGTTGATCAGGAACGCCCAGAGGTGGTCGTAGCCGTCGTCGGTGAGCGTGCAGAAGTCATCGACTGTCAGGATTCCCTGTGGCTGCATGCGCTCCCACTTCGACTCGGTGTGGTAGCGGACGAATCCGTCAACCGTCCCCGCATCGTCACGATGTAGAGCCACGAACCCCTTCCAGCCGTCGCCCCAGAGGGTCGGGCGGAGCCCGAGTTCGCGATCCCACATGTCATCGCGGCGGGCAATGTCGCCGACCTGGAGCAGCCGCGCCGCCCTGTGGATGGCAATCATGGTGTCGCGGACGGCGGCGGACGGCCGGACGATTTCGACCGACCCGGATCCTTGCCGTCGTACCTGCGTCCTACGGGTCTCGATCGTCCAGGTCGCCATCTGGCAGCCAGGCCCATAGCCGAAGCGGCCGTAGATCGAGTACTCGGCGGAGTAGAGGAGTGCGAGAGCCTCCCCCCGCTCCCTGGCAGCAGCATGCTCGGCCGCCATCATCTGGCGGAGGATCCCCGTGCGCCGATGTGTCGCCAGTACGGCGACGGCGGCGATGGCCGAAGCCGGCAGCTGGGTATTCCCGGGGATCGTCAGCTCCGTGGCCCAGGATCGGGTCGTGCCGACCAGTGCCGATCCATCGAACGCTGCCCAGGCCCGTTGGAGATCCCAGACCGTCTGGACATACGTGGCGATCGCCTCAGTATCGTTTCGACTGAGGAACGCGGTTCCAAGCACATCGAGCCAGGCTGGCAGCTCCGAAGGGGTGACGGTTCGGACGACAATGCTCACGAGCCGAAACGGTAGCA
>JBBQMH010000005.1:0-64948 GCA_038328755.1 Candidatus Limnocylindrales bacterium | reverse complement strand
TGGCCAGGGCGACGGCGCCGGTCCCCGCGTTGGCGAGGGCGGATACCTGGCCCACGGTGGCGCGACCCACCTCGGTCGCGGTGTCGGCGTCGAGGACCACGGCCGCCCACGTCCCTGCGTCGGTGTCGGGCGATAGGACGGCGACAACGGTCCCGCCATCGGGCGTGACGTCAAGGAAGTTGATCGGTCCGTCCAGCGTCGCGAATGGCGAGGGGACCACCGGAGACGCCGGCGGGGATCCGGCCAGCCTGGCCGCGTCGAGGACGGTCGTATCGATCGCCACGATCCGCCCGTCGGTCGTGCCGACGAGGACCCGGTGCGCCACGGCATCGACCGCGAGGGAGGTGGCGCCGGGGAGCGCGATCTGGGCCGCGAGCCCACGGGTCCCGGGGTCGTAGGCGCGGACCTCATCACCTCCGACGACCCACAGCCGATCTCCGGTCACCCGTGCCGTCGTGCTCGATTGGTCCCAGCGGGGTTCCACGATGGCCCCGCCGACGGTCCCGCCCAGGTCGCTCGTGGCCGTCGTGCGGTCGTTGCCCCAGGCCACGATCCCGCCCGCCATCGCGTACTTGGCGAGGTGTGGGTGCGTCCACTCGTAGATGTCATGGGAGATCCCGTAGCGCCAGTACTGCAGGAATTCGACGGCCGTGCGCGGGTGATAGACCTCGTCGAAGATGACCTGGTAGGGCTCGGCCAGGCGCCAGACCCGGACCGTGAGGAGGGTCACGGCGAGGACCGCGATCATCCACAGGTCGAGGCGGTCGAGGCGGCCGCCGCCCTCCCCGGCATGGTCGCTGCTTCGATCGCGCCGGATCGGTCGCTCGTTGACTCGATGGCGCAGCCAGCCGATGAAACCGAGTTCGCCCGATGTTGGCCGGTCGTCCCACGCCGGACGGACGCCCGTCGCTGGGTCAAGGGTCGTCGTGGCGCCCAGGCCTGACCCCGGTCGTTCGGACGAGGTGGTCGGCGGTTTCGGGCTCGTGAGCCACGCGGTCGGCTCTGGCTCGGACCACGGTTCCGGTTCCGGTTCCGGCTCGGGTTCCGGTGCGCGCCGAGCTATGGCGACCTGCAGTCGCGCGGACGCGGAGCAGCGTAGCTCCGAGAACGCGAACAGGAGGACGACAGTCTGGATGGTCGCGGCGAGTGCCACGACCGGGACACTGCCGAGGGCTCGTCCCGTACCCAGCCAGTCCTCGATGCTCGGGTTGTCCGGGTAGAGCGTCGTCAGGACGAAGTACATGTTCGCGATCGTCGCGAGGCTCGACGCGACATAGGCGATGGTCCAGCGCCACGAGATCGAGGCCAGGATCGCGCCGAGTGCCACCAGCGGATACAGGTAGCGCTCGTGGACGCGGGTCGGGACGACGAAGAACGCGAGCGCCAGGACCACGAGACCAACGAGCATGGTCCGACGGTCGGGGCGGCGAGCGACGAGCACGCTCACCAGGACGAACAGGGCCAGCGTCAGCGCGGTGCCCACGACCACGGCCGGGATCGGGCCGATCGAGAAGGCGCGACCGCAGGCCGGGGTGAGCATGTCGCACACCCAGGCGGAGTTGCTGGCAATACCGCTTCCGTCGAAGGTCACGAGCGCCCACGGATTCCAGGCGTTGACCGAGAGGTACGGGTAGCCGCCCGCGGTCTTGAAGATCTGGACGATGAGACCGAAGAACGAGAGAGCGAACGGCCACGACAGCGCGAGCGCGGTGACGAGGCCCGCGACGCCGGTCGTCACGATGCGGATGGGCCCGGCCGTGCGGAGCTCCCAGGCGGTCGTCGATCGGCCGGGAGGGACGGGCTCCTCGTCGCCGAACCCACCGCTCGGCCACAGGGCTCGCCGGATGGTCACCGCGGCCACGATCGGAATGAGGATCCCGAGCTGGGGCTTGATGAGCGCGCCGATGACGGTCAGGACGGCGGCCCGCTCCGGCCGGTCGCGCCACAGCTCGCGCAACCCGAGGAGCAGGAAGACGACATCGACCGAATCGACCTGGGCCCACACGACGCTGTCGAACCAGGTGATCGGGTTGACCACCACGATCAGAGCCGCGAGCCGGGCCGATCGACGACTGGCCCCGAGCTCCAGGGTCATCGACCAGGCCAGGTAGGCGAGTGCTATATCGCCCAGGATCGGCGGAACCTTGACCAGGTCGCCGACGCCGGCGAACCCCTGGCCAATGAGGCCGACCACCCACAGCACGTACAGATAGCCCGGCGTGTAGTCGTGGAAGAAGTCCCGGTCGTAGAAGCCGCCGGGGCCCTGGCTGGCCAGGTTCGACGCCCAGTACTGGAACGCGCTGATGTCGTTCGCAAAGCCGGAACCGGGCAGGAGGTATGCGATGATGACGCGGAAGATGAGACCGAGCGCGAGGAGGATCAGGATGCTGCGCACGCCGTCCCGTGTCCCGGCACGCGCTGTGGTCCCGTCCCGCACGGGCTCACCCGACACGGGGCCAGTCAACCGGATCGGCCTCCTGCTCGAGCGATGAGGTGGGTGGCAGCGTAGCACAGGGTCCTGCCTCGCCCGGCACTGCCCGAACCGGTCAGCACTGGCTGGATCTCCTCCCATCCCCGCTGATCGGTGGCGCCCTGATCATGGCCGCCCTGGCTGCCTACTGGCTGCCGGGATCGGTTCGCTATTACAACCACTTCGTCTGGCAGGCGATGGCGTTCCTCGACGGGCGGGTGGCCATCACCTGGCCGGCTCCCGGAAACGATTTCTTCCAGGATGTCTTTCCGGTCCTCGACTCGCTCGGCCACCAGACCGGCTTCGGCCTGCTGCCATTCCCGCCGCTGCCGGCCATCGTGCTGATGCCGTTCGTGGCGCTCTTCGGCCTGGCCACGGATCAGCGCACGGTCTCGGTGGTCCTCGGCGCCATCGACGTCGGGCTTTGCTGGTGGGCGCTCGGGCGGCTCCCGATCAGCCGGCCCGTGCGACTGGCCGTGACGATCTTCTTCGGTTTCGGGACGGTCTTCTGGTACACCGCCGAGCTCGGCACGACGTGGTTCTTCGCGCATGTCGTGGCCCTGGCCATGGCCCTCCTGGCGGTCGGTATCGCCCTGTCCGGGGACCGCGGGCTCGGTCGCGACACCGGGCAGCCGGACGATGCCGCGGAGGGGCCGATCGGCGGCGCCTGGAGCCGCGGGGCGCGGGCGGCGCGGGCGGTCATCGGTGAGATCCGGGCGAGCCTCCTGAACCCGCTGGCGCTGGTGGATCGCCGCCAGTTCGTGGCCGGGTTCTTCTTTGGCCTCGCCTGCACCGCCAGGCTGACCATCGTCTTCGGAGCGCCGTTCTTCATCTTCGTCGGAAGCGGCGGAAGCGCGGCCCGCCGGGCTGTTTCGGCGGGTCTCGGGGCCGCCATCCCGATCCTCGCCCTGCTCGCCTACAACGTCGCGACGACCGGTCACCTGTTCCATCCCGGGTACGAATACCTGTACCGCCTCGAGGCCAACGGCTATGCAGCCCTTGGCTATCACCCGAATTGGAGCATCGAGGACCTGCGCTACGTGCCTCAGAACCTCCAGATCATGCTGTCGTCGCTGCCATCGATCCTGCCGGACCGGATGCCGGGTGCCTTCGGTCCGGGCGAACCGCTGTGCACGGCGCCCGACGCCGTCCGCGGCCTGTTCGATCCGACCTGCCCGATCGCACTGCCGCAGCAGATCGGCATGAGCCTGCTCCTCACCAGCCCGGCCTACCTGCTCATGGCCCCCGCGCTGAGGCAGGTCGGTCGCGGCCGGCTCGTGACCGGAGCGGTGGCCGCGGTCCTCGCCATCGCGTTCGTGAACCTGATGCACTTCAGCCAGGGCTGGGTCCAGTTCGGCTATCGCTTCAGCAACGACTTCGTCGTGTTCGCTCTGCCGCTCGTCGCCCTCGGCATGGAGCGGCGCGGCGGGCTCCGGCTCGTGGCCATCTGGCTGATCGGGATCTCGGTCGCCGTCAACTTCTGGGGCATGACCTGGGGCAACCTGCTCGGATGGTGAGTTCGTTGCCACAGCCGAGCCGACGCGCCCGTGCGGCGACCGCGAGGTTCATCGAGCTGGCCTCGCCGCTCGTGGTCGCAGCGGTGGTCGTGTTCCTCGTCTGGCCCGGGCTGATGCCCGATGTCGGGAACTGGGACACGGCCGAATTCCAGACCGTGCTGCCGCTCCTTGGAACCGCTCATCCCACCGGCTATCCGACCTACGTGATCCTCGGCTGGGCGATCAATCTGCTCCTCATGCCGCTGGGTGAGCCGGCGTTCCGGATGAACGTCCTGTCGCTCCTATCCGTTGCGCTGGCCGGCGCGGTCACCGTGCACCTGGTCACTCGACTGACTGGCCGCCTGGCGATCGGGATCGCGGCCGGCCTCGGCGTGGCGCTGACACCGTCGGCCTGGCGCCTGGCGACGCACGCGGATCCACACACGCTCCACCTGGCCCTGGTGGCCATCCTGTTCCTCCTCCTGGTCCGTTGGGAACAGGCGCGGCGGTCCGGAGCCCAGACGTCGACCGCGGACCGCTGGCTCGTGGCCGCGAGCGTCGTGTTCGGCCTGTCGGTCGGGAACCACTCGCTGACCCTGCTCCTCGCGCTGCCGGTCGGTCTGTTCGTGCTGAGCGTGGAGCCGGGGATCCTGCGACGCCCGCGGTTCGTGGCCGCCTGCGTGCTCGCCCTGAGCGCGACGATCGTCGGGGTCTACCTTGAGCTACCGCTCCGCGCGGGACCATTTCGGGCACCGCTGGTCTACGCCGGGCCGGACACGTGGGAAGGCTTCTGGTACGTCGCCCTTGGCGAGCAGTTCCGCGGCTCCATCGTCGACCCATTCGGGCACATCTCGTCGAAGATCGCGGCGCTCGGGCAGCTCACGGCGACCCAGTTCGGCCTGTTGGCCCCGCTGATCCCGGTGGGGCTCCTGGCGACGCTGCTGCGGAACTGGCGCTACGCGCTCCTGACCGGTTCAGCGATGCTCATCACGCTCGTTTTCAACGCCTCGTATTCCAACGCCGACATCGGCCGCTACTACCTCGGTCCGATCTTCTGGGCCTGGACCTGGCTCGCGATCCTGGCGGGCACCCTCGCCGATCAGGGCCGCCTTCCGGTGCTGACGGTGCAGAGACCGCGATTCGCAGTTCTGGCCGGCGCACTCTCGACCGTGGTGGTTGCCGGGATGCTGCTCGTGCCGACGGCGATCGACGCTCCGCTCCGAGCGCGCCAGGCTGATCTGAGCCACGATACGGGCGCCCGGCAGTGGGTCGACGCGGTCCTCACCGAAGTCGCCCCCGATGCCGTCATCGTAAGCTGGTGGAGCACCTCGACCGTGCTCTGGTATGCCCAGCTCATCGACCATCGGCGCCCGGATGTCACGGTGATCGACGATCGAACGAGGCTTGACCTGGACTACGGAGGGGCAACCGACGTGATCGCACGCTTCCTTGGCCAACGCCCGGTCTACGTCATCCGGGCCAACGACCGCGATCTCGGGCTCGTTCGCGCGCTGTACGACCTCGCGCCCCTGGATTCCCCTCAGGCGACGAACGTCTTCCGGGTCGTAGCGTCCCGCGCGGTCGGAGGGTGAGCGCCGAGCCCCGCCTCCAGGCCCTGTCGTACTTCTTCCCGGCCCACAACGAGGCGGACAACCTGCGCGGGCTCGTCGAGGAGGCGCTGGCCGCGTTGCCGCATCTGGCCGAGACGTTCGAGGTCATCGTCGTCGATGACGGATCGCGCGACGAGACGCCCCGAATCGCCGATGAGCTCGCCGCGGGGGACGCACGGGTGCGGGTGGTCCATCACGCTCGCAACCGGGGCTACGGAGCGGCTCTTCGGTCCGGGTTTGCCGCCGCCAGTCACGACCTGATTGCGTTCACCGATGGGGACCGCCAGTTCCGGGTCGAGGATCTGGGGCGACTCCTCGATCGCCTTGCGGCCGGCGATGTCGATGTCGTGGCCGGCTATCGGATCAAGCGGGCTGACCCACTCGTGCGAACGCTCTACGCACGGGCCTACCGGCTCGCGAACCTGGTCTTCTTCGGCCTCCGGGTCAGGGATGTCGATTGCGCCTGCAAGGTGTTCCGCCGGGACGCCCTGGCGGGGATCAGCGTAGAGTCCAACGGAGCCTTCTTCTCCGCCGAGCTCCTGATCAAGCTCCGCCGGGCCGGCCGACGCGTCGTCGAGGTCGGAGTTCCCCACTATCCGCGGACGGCCGGATCACCAACAGGGGCGAGGCCGCAGGTGGTCTTCCGGGCGATGCGGGACTTCTGGAGCCTGCGCCTGCGGCTCTGGGCGGCGCCGGGCCGAGCGCTCGAACGCGGCTCGCCGATCCTGCCGCCGGACTGACGGGCCGGTGGCCCGCCAGGGACGAGCCGGACTCAGGACGTTGGCCCACCCCCGGGCTCGCCGGTCCCCCGATCCCGGTCCAGCGAGTTGATGAAGTCGCGAAACATGTCGAGCCGCTCGTCGACGACGGCCTCGCCCAGCGATTCGAGCGGGACTTCGCGGCGGTAGTCGGATTCCGGTCCGCCCGGGGGGCGACCATCAGCGGCGCCTGGGCCCTCGTCGGGATTACCGCTGAGCGCCGCTTGGTCGAGCACTTCTTCATCGACGAGGATCCGGGTCTCGTTGCGGACGGCGAGCGCCACGCAGTCCGACGGACGGGCGTCCAGCTCCACGGACCGGCCGCCGACGTCGAGGACCAGCCGGGCGTGATACGTCTCGTCGGCCAGGGCCGAGATGACGATTCGATCGATCCTGGCGCCAACACCTTCGAGGGCCGCGGTGAAGAGGTCGTGGGTCAGCGGACGCTCGGCCTTCAGGCCCTGCAGGCGCATCGCGATGGCGCTCGCCTCCCAGGCCCCGATCCAGATCGGCAGGTAGCGGTCCCGTTCGGAGTCCTTGAGGATCACCACGTGGCGGTTCGAGAGCATGTGGACCCGGACGCTCTCGACAACCATTTCAACCAGACGTCCCATGTCGGAATTATCCACCCGCAGAAGGGTCCGGGGATCAGGGGGCGGGGCTGGCCGCCACAGACGGCGCCGCGGACCCCGAGGGAGACGGGCTCCCGCTCGTGCCGGGGTCGCTCGTGATTGGCTCAAGCACCGCGTGATAGAGCCCGCTGGTGGTGATCCAGACGATTGAATCCGCCGCGTCCGTGATGCTCGGCTCGACGTACCAGCCACGGACATCGGACCAGGCTTTGTCGCCACCGCTGAGCCGGTACTGTTCGACGTAGGCGCCCTTGGCCTTGGTGAACGAGACGACCCGCTCGTTCGGCGCGTCATAGCCGTAGATCCTCCCGGTCCGGCGGTCCGACCCGGACATCACCGCCGAGAACGTCGGTGCCGGACGCAGGATCCCATCTGGAAGCGCAGCGAGGGCCCACCCGTCGGTGGTCCCGCCCACGACGCGGAGGATCGAACCCGCATCGGTGATCCAGATGTCGCCATCGATGTACAGACTGGTCACCGCATCGACCGATCTCGGGGTCGTCAGGCGCTTGGACGGGGCCGCCGGGAAGCCGCTTCCGTCGGCGGCGGGGGCATAGGCCAGGATCTCCTGCTCGGACGGATCGATCACGTAGAGGTTGTAGAGACCGGCGTTTGCATCGCGGACGAACGTCCCGATGGCGAGGACGTCATTCCCCCACTCACTGGCACCGGTCACCTTGATCCTGCTCGTCGTGCCCTTCCCCTTCGCATCGGCCGGGCGCCAGCGCCACAGCACGTTCTTGGCGTCGAGGATCAACAGGTCCGGCCCGCCGGTGGCGATCAGCCTCGGGGCGGCCTCGGTCGAGCCACCTGCCTTGTTGCCCTCACGGAAGATCGCCGCGGCCGTCAGGTCCGTCAGGTTGATCCGGTAGACCGTCGATGTCGTGGCATCGAGGACATAGGGCGCCCCATCAGGTCCCCGAACGAGGCTGCGCAGGTCCGCGTTGAGATCGGTCGGAAAACTGAAGACGCTGGTCGGCGTCACGTCGATCACCCCGTAGAGATGGTCGAGCCCCGCCACTGCACGATCCCGGAGTGGCGTCAGGACGGCGGCCGTGATGCCCGCGGCGGTTGCCTCCTTGACCTGGTTGAGCGTATCCGTCAGGAGCCGCTCCGCGGTCGCCGGGTCGTTGGCGATGAGGTTGATGCCCGGCCCAAAGACCCGGTCCAGGTTCTTTCGCGCCTGGTCGAGTGCCGCCTGGCCGACCTCGGCCGATGCGATGACCTCGCCCGGGGCCTGCCGGCTCCCGAGGAGCGACACGCCGATGCCGAGCGAGCCGGCGACAACCACCAGGGCCAGGATCGCGACGGCCGCCCGCTGCTGTGATTCGCGGCGGGATCCCATGGTCCGGACGCGGCGCGGCGATGGCGCGCGAGACGGCATCGAGTCCTGGGCCCGCCCGATGAGCCGGCTGAGAGCCCCGCCGGCGGCCGATCGAGCTCGACGAGCCCCGGCCTGGGCGGCGGCGACACCTCCGCTGACGGAATCGGCGAGCGGGATGGGGGATCGGTCCGGGGCGCCGGCCAGTGGCTCGGGGGGCCTGACCGGAACCAGCGTCCGCCCGGCCCGGACGATGGGCACCTCGCCGACTTCGAGGATCAGGCCCCCGTCACTTCCGTTGCCACCAACCTCGGCGAAGCGCTGCGCCAGGTGCTCGATGGCCGGCTGTGGGTGGAGCGTGACCAGGGCATCCTTCAGCTCGTCGGGCCCGAGGCGCTCCATCAGGCTGGGGGACACCAGCGCGAGCTGATCGCCGACGTTGATTTCGCCGCGCCAGACATCCGGGTCGAGATCGGTCGCAGGGAGGCCGCGCTGGCGGTCGGGGTCTGGAAGTGTGCTCAGCCGCGCTCCGCGGCTCAGGTAGGCCTCCGCGGGCCCCACGGTGGCAACGTAGAGCTCATGGTCGCGGACGACCGCGATGGCGACGCCGATCGGAGCCCGGCCCGGCCCGTCAGTGCCAGCCAGGGCGGTCCGTTCCCGGGCATGGGTCAGTCGCTTGTTGGCCGCGAGGATCGCCTTGATCAGGCAGACCCGGATGCCGGCCGACTCGTCGTAGTAGTACTCGTGACGGATGACATCGGCCACCAGCCGGGTCGCCTCCCGTGCCTTCGGACCCGGGACCATCGACGTCACGAGGAGATAGAGCTGACCCTTCGAGCGGGCCCGCGACCCGACCGTGGGCTCCACGACGACGACCGTGTCCGGCGAGTCGGAGCGGCGATCCTGGTCGGCGAGGACGCCGAGGGTCATCTGGAACCGGGTGGCCATGCGAGCCTCTGCGAGGGGTCTGGGGGCGAGTGGCCGGGCCGGAATTATCGCACGCCCACCCCGGCCCGCCGCCTCAGCGGAGTGGTCGACCCGTTCGAGCGGTGACGCGCAACTCCGCCACGGGCGCGCCCCCCGGAGCGGAACGGAACGCGGCTACGAGCACCCTGGCCTGGAGGCGGAGCTCCTGGGCCACGATCGGTGCGTCGGCCTCAACCACCAGCACCTCGCCCTCGACCCGGGCGGCACGACACGCTCCGTGGGCGGCCGGGACGTGCTCGGCCACGATGGCATCGAACGTCGCCACCATCCGGGCGCGGCGCAGCTCGTCGGCCAGGCCGAGCCCGGCCGCCGCCGCAGGGATGAGGTCGCCGATTCGCGACATGGGCCGGCGCCGGCGGGGAGCGTCGTCGTCGCTCATGAGGCCTGCGCCCGACGCGGTCCGGTCAGCGTCGCGCCGCTCCCTCCGGGCCCGCTGGGATCCGGGTCCGCGGAATCGGCATTCGCCTCGACCCGCCAGCTGTCGGCAATCGCGAGCAGGGCCGGGTCCAGGTCGTCGAGCGTCGTCGTGGTCACGAACGCCTGCGGCAGGGCGGCGATTCGACGGACCAGGTGCGATCGGCGCTCCGGATCGAGCTCCGAGAAGACGTCGTCGAGCAGGAGGAGTGGTGGTCGTCCGTCGAGCGCGCTCAGAAGGTCCAGCTCCGCCAGCTTGAAAGCGAGGATCGCCGTCCGCTGCTGCCCGCGGGAAGCGAACCCAGCGAGATCGCGACCGGCCAGCATGAAGGACAGGTCGTCGCGATGCGGACCGACGAGCGTCGTCCCGTTCCAGGCCTCCTTGTCCGCTGTCTCGGTGAGCCGCCGCTCGAGCGCCTCCCGCGGGCTCTCGCCGGTGTGGGGCGGCGCGTTCGTCTCGTACCGGAGCCCGAGCGCGGCGCGGGCCGCCTCGTCAGGCGCAATCTCGGCATGGGCATCCGCGAGCGGGCGCGCCAGCTCGGCCAGCACTCGCTGGCGCAGATCGACCACCTGGCCGCCGGCGTCCAGGAACGGCCCATCCCAGTAGCGGAGCTCGCTCCGCTGGGCGGCTTCCTCGCGAATCGCCCGGAGCAGGCCGTTCCGCTGTTGAAGCGCCCGTGTATAGGTGGCCAGAGCGGGCCCGTAGGCCGGGTAGCGGGCGCCGGTGATGCGGTCCAGAGCCGCACGGCGGAGCGACGGCGAGCCCGCGATCAGGAGCATCTCCTCGGGCGCGAACACGACAACCCGGAGCGCCCCGCTGAGAGCCGTTGCGCGGCGGGCTACGCCGTTCACCCGGACCCGCTTCCGGCCACCGCCCCGGGCTGCGTCGCCCCCCGGCCGAACGAGCACGATCTCAACCGTCTCGTTTCCGACGGTCCCCTCGACACGGGCGAGGTCGCTGCCCCAGCGAATGAGATCGACATCCGAGGTCGTCCGGTGGGAGTGGCCCCACGCCAGGAGGACGATCGCCTCGAGCAGGCTGGTCTTGCCAGCGGCGTTCTGCCCCCACAGGAGCTGCGGTCCAGGACCGAATTCGATCTCGAGGGTCGAGTATCCCCGCAGGCCGGCCAGGCGGATGCTGGTGAGCGTGACGGCCTCTAGGAGGTCGTGCGGACCGGCATGACGACGTGGACGTACTG
Source organism: Candidatus Limnocylindrales bacterium (assembly GCA_038328755.1). Taxonomy (GTDB): domain Bacteria; phylum Chloroflexota; class Limnocylindria; order Limnocylindrales; family CSP1-4; genus UBA5189. Next base: position 54,061 of record JBBQMH010000005.1, on the reverse strand, counting down.
GTCGTCGCCGATTGGCTTGAAGACGCCGGGCGCCAGAGGGCCCTGGAGTTCAAGCGCGAACTGGTCCGCGGTCACGTTCGTCAGGACGTCGGCGAGGTATTTGGCGTTGAACGCGATCGTGGTTCCGTCGCCCTCGACGCTCGCCTCGACCTGACCGACGTGGTCGCCGATTTCGGCGTTGGCACTGACCGTGATCCCCGGCTCGCCATCACCCCCGACCTGGAGCTTCACGATGTTCGCCGATTCGTGGGCGATCAGGGCCGCCGGGCGAACCGCGCGCAGCAGCTCCTCCCGGTCCAGGATGGCCCGTGTCGTGTGGGCAGTCGGCATCACCGACTGGTAGTTGGGGAACTGGCCGTCGATCAGCCGGCTGACCAGGTCGATACCGTCGAGGTGGAACAGGATCTGGTTGCGAGCCTGGGCCAGCACGATCTCGACGGGGCTGTCGGAGTCCGTGAGCACGCGCATGAGCTCGGTCAGCGCCCGGGCCGGCACGACGACGCTCGTGTCAGTGACGGTATCGAGGATCGGAATGGTCTTGACCGCGATCCGGTAGTTGTCGGCGGCCGCCAGGGTCAGGGAGCCCCCTTCGAAACGGCAGAGCACGCCGGTGAGGATCGGGCGCGCCTCGTCGGTCGCCGCGGCGAAGGCCGTCTGCTCAAGCGCCTCGCGGAGGACGTTCTGGGCGATCCGGGTCGTTGGTCGCTCGCCGGTCGTCTGAATGGCCGGGAACTCCTCTGCGTCGATCCCCTTGAGGTGTGAGGCGAAGCGGCCGCAGCGGAGATCCAGCGTCTCGCCAGGCCCAAGATCGAGGTCGATCCGGTCGCCACCCTGGAGGGAGTTGACGAGGTCGGTCAGGAGCTTGGCCGGAACCGTGGTCGCGCCGTCCGATTCGATCTTGCCCGGAACCCAGTACGTGATTCCGATCTCGAGATTGGTGGCCGTCAGTTTGAGTCCGGCGTCCTCGGTTCGAAGCAGGACGTTGGCCAGGACGGGCAGCGTGCTGCGCGCCGAGACCGCGCGGCTGACGACGGACAGGCCGCGCGCCAGGTTCTCCTGCATGACCGAGAGTTTCACAGTGGTCCACTCCGACAACGGGTGACGTCAGATGATCTCGTCAGATGGTAGCGGGCAACCGCCCGTCGCGGGTCGGACGCAGGCCGCTCGGACCGCTGGATCCGGACTCCACCCGGGTAGTGTTCATTCATCTCCATAGTACGAAGTCATCACCGTCATCATCATGGTGTGGATACGGTGCACGACCACGCTTGATCGTGCGGGACCGACCCGTGGATGCCAGCCCGGTCCGTGTGGACGGGTGTCGTGGAAGCCGTCGGAACCAGGGGATCGCGGCCGCCTGCCTGTGGATACGCCCGCCAGCCTGGGCCGAGTTACTGGTGAGACTCCACATCGGTCCTGGCGTTGACTGCAGCCGGACGGGCCGAGACGAGCTCCTGGCGGCCGGTTCTCCACCGGCGAGCGCGCACTTGTCCACGAGTGGGCCGGATGAGCGCCCGCAGCCGAGCTGGGCGGCGGCGAAAGAGGGATCCGGAGCCAGCGCAGCGCCCGTGCCGGGCTCGCGCCGGAGCCAGCGCAGCGCCCGTGCCGGGCTCGCCGGTCAGTCGGAGTAGATCAACTCCCGGACGGCCGAGACCTCGCGCCGAAGCTCGTCGTTGGCGCCCGTCTCGCGGGTGATCTTGTCGCACGCGTGCAGGACGGTCGAATGATCCCGCCCTCCGAGCTCGGCGCCGATCCGCATGAGCGACACGTCCGTCTCGGATCGCATCAGGAACATGGCAATCTGGCGCGGCATCACGATGGCCTTGTCGCGCTTCTGGCCCTTCAGCGCGTCCAGACCGACCCCGTAGTACTCCGAGACGGCCTTGACGATCCGCTCGGGTGTGATCTGTCGCTTCTTGGGGTTGTAGAGGACGTTGGAGAGGACGGCCTGGGCCAGCTCGATCGAGATGGGCATGGCGCCCATCGACGCGTAGGCGACGATCCGGTTCAGGGCCCCCTCGAGCTCGCGGATATTGCTGACGACCTTGCGGGCGATGAACTCGATCACGTCGGAGGTCATCGGCACGCCGCCCTCCTCGGCCTTGGCCCGCAGGATCGCGATCCGGGTCTCGAGGTCGGGCGCCGTGAGGTCGGCGATCAGGCCCCACTCGAAGCGGCTGCGCAGGCGCTCCTCGAGCGTGACGATGCCCTTCGGTGGTCGGTCGGAGGACAGGACGATCTGCTTCCCGTCCTCGTGGATGGCATTGAAGGTGTGGAAGAACTCTTCCTGGGTCCGTTCCTTGTCGGCGATGAACTGGATGTCATCGATGAGCAGGAGGTCGATCCGTCGGTAGCGGGCGCGGAACTCATCGATCTTGCCCTGCTGGATCGAGGTGATGAACTCGTTCGTGAACTTCTCCGAGGTCGCGTAGACGACGCGCTTCCGCGGGAACTTGGCCATCACCTGGTTGCCGATCGCGTGCATCAGGTGCGTCTTGCCGAGGCCGACCCCGCCGTACAGGAAGAGCGGGTTATAGGCGTGCCCCGGGCGCTCGGCCACGGACAGGCTCGCCGCATGTGCGAGGCGGTTGGCCGAGCCGACGATGAAGTTGGCAAACGTGTAGCGAGCATTCAGGTAGGTGGCACCGCCCTCACCGCCGACCCGCGTCGCCTCCACGCGCACGTGCTGCGAACTGGGCGTCGAGACCGGGCGCTCGGTGGCTGCCGGTGGGGCCATCGTGTCGGCCTCGGCCGCGTGCTCGGGGGCGGTTCCAACCACGAATTCGACCTGGACACTGTAGCCGACGATCCGGGCCAGCGTCTGGGAGATCAGCGAGCGGTAGCGACTCTCGAGCCAGTCCTTGGCGAAGCCATTCGGGACGGCGATCCGGAATCGATTGTCATCAACGTCGATGAGCGTGGTCTCGCGGAGCCACGTCTCGAAGTTGGCCGGGGAAAGCGAAACCTGCAGTTCCCCGAGGGCGGCGCGCCAGACCTGCTTCGCATCCATTCGTCGATGACGGCTCTCTGTGCAGGGTCTCAAGTGGACCGACGCTTGATCGCGGACCGAAGGGCCCGAGGCCGGGAGCGTCGCGCGAGTGTCTGTGGGCCTCCGGATTGACCTCTTGGCCGGGATCCGTCCCCCTCGACCAAGGCCGCAATTGCGCTCCTCGGGGTTGCGGGGGGTTCGAAAGATAGCACCGCCACCCGGGCCGCGCAACGCGTTTCGGAGATACTCCCCAGGAGTATTGCTCCATGAAGCTGAACCAGCGGCTGAACGCACAGCGAGCGCATCTCTGATCGGGTTGACCTCCCGCACGCGAAGCGTGCTGCATTGGGCCGGCGCGGCCCTGAAAGTCGGCACATTGCACGCGAGGAGAGCGGATCGAGCCCCGAAGACGTGTTCAGGTGGGCACGGATCGACGATACGCACGCTGGGCGTGCAGGCGTCCTGGCAGGCATCCCGGCCGGGCCGCCCCGCAGCCCGGCGCGCAGGATCAGTTCACCCGTTGATCGCGTTTGACACCCCTTCGAAAGGGGGCATATCATCCCACGGACGACGAACGCGCCATGCGCCAGTGGGCGCTCGGCGCGTTTATGTGCCTCTAGGGGTCATGCCAATCGACCCGGACCCGAGGCCTGATGGAGAGGATTCCGCGCAGTCCCGATGAAGCAGACCTTTCAGCCCAAGAAGCGACACCGCGCCAAGGAACACGGCTTCCGCGCCCGGATGAAGTCATCCGGCGGCCGCCGCGTCCTCGCCGCGCGCCGGGCCCGCGGTCGAAAGCGCCTGTCGGCCTGACGAGCGAGCGCGCCCCATCCAGGACGCGCATCGTGATGCTCTCCCGTCCGCAGGATTTCTCGGCCCTCCAGGAGCGTGGCACCATGAGGTCCCACCCCCTCCTTGCGGCCCGTGTCCTTCGGACAGACCTCGATACGACACGTTTTGCCATGGCGACCAGCCGATCGGTCGGCTCGGCCGTCGTGCGGAACAAGATCAGGCGGCGGATCCGTGAGGCACTGAGGGCGATGATGCCGTCCGTCCAGCCGGGCTGGGACGTACTGCTGATCGCCCGGCCGGCGCTCGTCGGCGTCGACTACGAGATGGTGGTGAAGACGCTGAACCGGCAACTCGCCCGCAGCGGGGTTCTTGAAGGGAGCGATAGGTGAAGCACATCGGGATCGGGCTCATCCGCCTATACCGATTCGTCTTCGCGTGGCTGCCGTCCTCATGCCGCTACGAGCCGTCCTGCTCTCGCTACACCGAACAGGCCGTCGAAAAGTACGGCCTGTTCAGGGGTGGCTGGATGGGGGCTCGCCGAATCGCGAGCTGCCACCCGGGCAACCCCGGCGGCTACGATCCAGTCCGTTGAACGAGGGAACCTGACGTGCCGTCCCCCATCTGGTTGAAGCGCCTTGCGCCGGTGCTCGTCATCGGACTCGTGCTCCTGTTGGTCGCTGCCTGCGTCCCGGGCGTGGCCCAGAGCCTGGCCCCTGGCGTGACCGCCGCTCCAACCCCGACGCCGCAGGCCGGCATCCCACTTGAGCCGGCGCCGCTCAAGGCCGATCCGTTCAGCGTCCTGGCCTGGCTGTTCACCCCGATCTTCCAGGCGTTCTTCATCACGCTCACCTTGCTCGACAAGGCGACCGGCAACATCGCCATCGCGATCATCCTCCTGACCCTGCTCATCAAGATCGTCCTGATCCCGGTCTTCCGACGCCAGATCGTCTCCACGCGGCGGATGCAACTGATCGGGCCGGAGGTCAAGGAGATCAACCGTCGCTTCAAGGGCGATCGGGTCAAGATCCAGCAGGCCACGGCGGCGCTCTACAAGGAACGCGGCGTCTCGCCGGCTGGCTGTCTGCCCGCGTTCATGCAGATGCTCCTGCTGATCCCGCTCTATTCGGTCTTCAGCCAGGGGCTCCAGAACGTCAACCCACAGGCCATGCTCGATGCCTTCGGGTTCCGGATCCTCGATCTCGGCTGTGCCGCCGCACCGATCTTCGACGTCACCGGCCAGCACGTCCTCAACCCCTGCCTCAACCCGAACGCCTTCGGCGTCAACTGGGGCATTCCCGAGGTGTTCCTCGGCAAGCCCGGCGCTCTCTTCTCCGGACTGAGCATCCTGGCCGTCATCTCGTCACTCGTGCAGCTCGTGGCCTCGCGCATGACGATGCCACCCGCCGCCGCAGCCGGCGCCGACGACACCAATGCGAAGACCCAGCGCCAGATGGCGATCTTCTTGCCGTTCATCTCGCTGATCTACGGCAGCATCCTGCCGGCCGGCCTGTTCCTCTACTGGATCGGGTCGACCCTCTTCTCGATCGTGCAGCAGTACCTGATCATTGGCTGGGGCGGGATGTTCCCGATCTTCGGCTGGACCCCCGGATTCGCCGTGGGTCACGAACCGCGCTTCCCGGTCGCCGCTGCAACGGCGCCGACCCCCACCAAACGCGAGGCGGGAGCGCCCGCGCAACCCAAGTCAGAGCGGTCCGCCCTGGACCGATCCGCGTCTGCGGCGGCAACCGTCCGCCAGCGCGGCCGCCAGGGCCGACGAGGGAGACGACGATGAACATGAGGCTGAACCGATCATGAGCGCCTACCGTGAATTCACTGGCAAGAGTGTCGAAGAAGCCCTCCGACTCGCCCGCGAGGCATTCGGGGCGGGCCTCGAGGATCTCGATTTCGAGATCCTGACCTCCGGCAGCCGTGGGGTCCTCGGGATGGGCGCCGAGCCCGCTCGAATTCTCGCGGCTCCTCGCTCTGAACTCGGAGGGGCGGCTCCCAAGCGTGACGCCGCTTCCGCCAGGCCGCTGCCGACACCCCCGCCGGTCCGAGAGGATCGCGGCCCTCGACCCTCGTTCAATCGCGATGGCGACGGCGCACCACGCCGGGACGATCGTCCGGCCGATGCGCCGGCCCCACGCGAGGAGCGACCACCCCGGGAAGACCGTCCCAGCCGGGAGGATCGCCCCGAGCGGCCCCGACGCGACGACCGACCACGCCGGGATAGCGGGCGCCCACCACGTCATGACGCGCCCGCCCCGCGCCGGACCAACGAGCTCACCGCCGGAGAGGTCGCCGAACTCACCGCCCTGCGCGGCTCGGTCGCCGTCGAGCGTGCTGAGCTGGAGGCTGCGGAAGCGTCGCCCGAGGCCCTCGCCGCCGGCAAGCTGATCCTGGAGAAGCTGCTCGACCTGATGGGCTTCGACGTCCATGTTTCGATCGAATCCAGCGAGACGAGCCGGCTCAACGTGACCGGCGAGGAGGACGAGCGGGAGGAGCTCGGAGCTCTGATCGGGCGAAAGGGCGAGCGACTGAGCGCTCTCCAGCACATCGTGAACCTGATGCTGTCGCGCGAGATGGGCACCTGGACGCGCATCCTCGTGGACGTCGAGGACTACCGGGGACGACGCGAGCGCCAGCTTCGCGAGATCGCCGAGCGAGCTGCGCAGCGAGTGATCGAGACCGGCAAGATGCTCCAACTTGAGGCCATGCCCGCCCTCGAGCGACGCTGGGTCCATCTGGCCCTGCGGAATCATCCAGACGTCGCGACCCAGTCGATCGGCGAGGAGCCAAATCGACGGATCATCGTCCTGCCGCGAACCGGCTGACGCGCCCGGAGTTCGAACACGCTCGATTCCCGAGGGTCAATCTGGACCGGAGCCGCTAGGATGGCGGTCCACCAGCGGGTGCGGTCGCCACGCGCAGACCCGTCTCGATCAACGCCCGGGGACCGAACGCATGACAAAGAAACGGACCAAACGCTCGGCGAGCGAGCCGGCCGCCTCCTCAGCGCCCAGCGCTGCCGAGTCCAAGGTGGCTGAGTTCGCCGCGACGGAACCCGTAGTCCCCGCGGCCGATCCCGGTCCACCTGCGCTCGAGCCCGATCTCGCTTCGGGCGACGCAGGCGTTGTCGCCGACGTTCAGGGGCAGGTGAGCGCCGACGCACCGGCGGAGGTGGTTGGGGAGGCGACTCCGGCTGTGACGCGCCGAGGCCCGCGCCCCGTCGCGCGATTCCTGATCGCGTTCGCCTTTGGGCTGCTCGCCATGCTGGCCGTGACCGCCGGCGCGCTGGCCGCCTACGAGTCGTCCAACGCGACCCGCATCCTTCCCGGAGTCCATAGCGGGGACGTTGACCTGTCGGGCCTCTCGCCCTCGGCCGCGGCAGCCAGGCTACGGGAGGCCTATGCCCCGCTTGGCGACGGGACCCTGGTGCTCGGGGCCGGCGATACGGAGAGAGCGGTCACGTTTGCCGACCTCGGCCGGCGCATCGACGTGGATGCCATCGTCGTTCGCGCCATGGCGATCGGGCGGGATGGCGCGACGTTCCAGCGCATCGCCGAGAACGTGCGCATCCTCGTTCGTGGAACCGACGTGGCGCCGTCCGCGACCTTTGAGCGGGCCGCGCTCCGGCGTGAGGTCGAGGTCCTGGCGGCGCAGGTTGCGGTCCAGCCGACCGACGCCTCCGTGGAGGTCCGGGACGCCGGATTCATCCTGGAGCCCGGCGCAGATGGGCGGCTCGGCAACGTCGACGACACGATCCGGGCTGCGGAGGCTGTGCTGAGCGACCCCGCGTCGTCAAGCGAGATCCGGATCGAGATGTCCCTCGCCCCGGTGGCTCCGGATGTGACCACGGACGCCGCCACCGCTGCCCGGGATGCGGCCGACCGGATCGCCGTCGACACGACGCTCACCGATGGCGCGCGGTCGTGGACCATCACCGCCGCGGCCATGCGCGGCTGGATCTCCTTCGCCGTCACCCCGGACGGCAGGTACGGACCGATCGTTGCCCGGGAGGGCCTCGAGGCGGGCCTCGCCCCACTCGCGGCGGACATCGCCAGAGATCCGGTGGATGCCAGCTTCCTGTTCGCAAACGACAGGCAGGTGGTCGGCGTCACCGAGGCCAAGGATGGACGCGCCCTCGATGTGGTCAAGACGGTCGACGCGCTCGCCCGGATGGTCAACGTGCGTGCGGGTGGCCTCAGTGTCTCCCGGGTGCCCATCACCGTGACAACCATCGCGCCCTCGCTGTCGACGGCCGAGGCGACGAAGACCGCCCCCCTCATGAAGCCGATTTCCCAATGGACGACCTACTTCCCCGTCGGGATCAAGAACGGCGGCGGCGTGAACATCTGGATCCCGGCCCGCGAGATCAATGGGAAGGTGATCCTGCCCGGTGCGTGGTTCGACTTCTGGAAGGCCATCGGTCCCGTGACGCGTGACGCTGGCTACAAGGACGGCGGGGCCATCATCAATGGAAAGACCGAACCACAGGGCGCGCTTGCTGGCGGAATCTGCTCGTGCTCGACGACCCTGTTCAATGCGGCCCTCCGCGCGGGTCTCGAGATGGGCGCGCGTCGAAACCACTACTACTACATCGACCGCTACCCGCTCGGACTCGACGCCACCGTCTTCGACAGTGGCTCAGGATCCGTCCAGACGATGTCATTCCGTAATGACACCGAGTACCCGATCCTGGTCCGCGGAACGGGTTGGTCCGTCGGGAGCAAGGGCTACGTCAAGTTCGTCCTGTGGTCCGTGCCGACCGGCCGGACGATTTCGTTGTCGACGCCGATCGTGAAGAACGTCCTCAAGGCCAGGGACACGACCGTCTACACGACGAGCCTTGCGCCGGGCACCCGGCAGCGCGTCGAGTACGCCGTCGATGGCAAGGATGTCTGGGTCACCAGGACTGTCAAGGATGCGGCGGGAGCTGTCATCCACCAGGAGACGTACTACTCGCACTACGCGCGCATCACCGGGATCCTCCAGATCGGCGTCCCGCCCGACTCGCCGCTCCTGGTGCCGTCGCCGAACTAGGCGTCAGGTCGGACGGGCGGCCGGAGTTCCGTCGCCCGGCTCGCCGTTCGCCCTGTCCGACAGGCCGGACAGAGGCCAAAGAGTTCCAGGCGATGCACGTCGATCCGGTAACCACTTTCCGCTGCAATGCGGCCGACCACGAGAGCGAGGCCGGCATCGCCCACATCGGTGGCCCGCCCGCACCGGGAGCAGACGACGTGATGGTGATGGTCGGCGGGCTCGCAGGCGATGTAGGCGTGATCGCCCGACGGCAGGTCGATCCGTTCGATGGCCCCCACGACCTCGAGGATCTCGAGCGTTCGGAAGACCGTCGCCCGCCCGATCTCGAGGTGCCGGGTGGCTGCATCGTCCACCAGGTCCGCAGCGGTGAAGTGCCCCGCGCGGGTCGCGATGAGATCGGACACTGCGCGACGCGGCATCGTCAATCGGTAGCCAGCCCGATCCAGCGCGGCGAGCGGGGAATCCGGGTCGGCGACGACGGCACACATCGTGCCAACAGGATACCCGCGGGGGGCCCACGGATCGGTGGGGCCGCGGGCGAGTGGCAGGACTTGTACTGACGCTTTCGACCGAGCGGATCGACACCACGACATCGAGGATCGCGCGTGTTGAGATCGCCCCACGTGCCAGGTTCCGGTTTGCGTCGATGCTCAGATCTCGCGGCTTGCGAAATCCCATGCCCGGTGCAGCAGCGTCTGCCGTTGACGGCCATCGCCTCGATGACTTGATACCAATTCGCGGGCACGACGGCGTTGATCGCTGTGCGAAGACTCCGACCGAGCAATCGGTCGAATTCTCCTTTCTGTCGCACCCTGGTGCGTCGGGTGGCCACGCTTTAGGGATGGTCCGCACCCTTGTCAGGCAGGTGTACTCTCGTCAACGGTCATCGTCGCGATGCTTTGGGCAGCGGGGAGGATCGTCGCCATGCGCCGGCTTCTAGTAAGCGTGAGCCTCGGGGTTGTCCTGGTCGTGCAGGCTGCTGGGACAACGGCCGATGATGGGCCAGCCGGCAGGGTGTCGCCAGAAGCGAGTGCCATCGCAGTCCGTGGTTCAGGAATCTACGGAGCACTTGGGGGCAAGCCGATAGCCCCGACTGATTCTGTCACGGTCTGGGTCGAACCGGACGTCGCACTTTCTGCGGACGGCGCTACCGAGACGACCTACAGACTGCCGAGACGATTACGAGCATTACGCCACCCGCCGGCTTCGACCCACTCAAGGCAGACGAGAAGGACCTAGAACGGTATTCCTTTCCCCCGCCGCACCGCCGCCGCGCCGACACCGAGTGCGACGTAAGCGAGCCCAAGCCCTTGATCTTGGGCCGGCGATGCTGTCGGGCGATGTGTTCGACAGAGAGTTGCTTGGACAGGGAACCGAGGGGAGGCGTCACAGCCGCCTTCACCCCACCGATCCGTCGCGGCCACGATGATCTTTGGTGGGAACCGTGACAGCGACTCGACTCGCGACTCGGCCGACGAATTTACGGCCAAAAGGCTCAACATCGAAATCTTGGCCAAATCGGCCAAGATTTCACGGGAGCGACACGGCGCCAGACCCCGACCGGAAGAATTGGTGGAGATGGGGGAGAGTCGAACTCCCCGTCCAGAGCCCTTCGGCAGGAACCAGCTACGAGCGTGTCCGATCATTTTCGTCAACCATCCGGGCGGGGATCGGCACTCTCCCAGTTGGTCCAGCCACGTGTCTCTAGATCGAGCTTGGTCCCGGACTACGCAACACTCATCCGGTCTGCAGCTCCGCTGAATGACGCTTCCACGACCCGCGGAACTGAGGTCGCTTCCACGCTCACCTTACCGCCTAAGCGGCGAGGGCGAGAGTCGACTGCTTGTTGGCAGTTACTTCGTTTTGCCGCCTGTTTAACGAGGCCTGACGGCACCTCGGCTCGCGTTTCCTGTCAGCTAGACCCTGTCGAAACCACGCATCCCCACAGGTCGAACGCACACGGGCGTCCGGCCGAGAGTCTAGCCGAGGTTGGACGAATGGCCAACTGCCCACCGCTACCCGTGACGACCTGGGCGCGCGCCCGTGCGTCTACCAGATGTCCCCGACCGTGAAGCCGTCGGGGAACGGATCTCCGGGATCCACGACGTAAGTCGCCATCCCGGTGATCCAGGCCGTTCCGGTAATGGTCGGAACGACCGCCCGGTACGGTCCAACTTTTGTCTCCTCGACCAGGCGGCCCGTGAAAACGGTTCCGAGGATGCCCTCGTGGCGGAAGGCATCGCCGATCCCCAGCCGCCCCTTGGCGTGCAGCACGGCCATCCGTGCGGACGTGCCCGTCCCGCAGGGCGATCGATCGATCACCCCGGTCCACGTGGCCGGCACCTCGAAGTCCAATTTGCGGGTCGAAACCGTGACCACGTTCCGCATCGAGTTCGCGGGATCGTGGGCTGGCCCAGACAGCTGTCCGATGGTGATTCCGGCGAAGCCAGGTTGATCCGGGTGAACGACCGGCAGTTGCTCGGCTGCGGCGGCCTTGATCAGCTCGGTGATGCGGGTGATGTCCCGGCCCTCGTCCGGCGTCAGGCGAAGGCCAAACGGGGCCGCCTCGGCAATGACGTAGAACATCCCGCCATAGGCGACGTCGACGGCGACGGTGCCGAGCGTCGGCACCTCGATCGGCGTGTCGAGGTGGGTCGCGAAGGCCGGGACGTTCCGGAACGTCACGCTTTCGACCTTGCCGTCCCGACATTCGCAGCGCAGCCTGATCAGGCCGGCCGGCGCCTCGAGCACCAGGTCCGTGACCGGCTCGACCATCGGCACCATCCCCGTCTCGAGCAGGACCGTGGCCGTGCAGATCGTGTTGGTGCCCGACATGCCCGGGTACTCCACCTGCTCCATGATCACGAAGCCGGCGGCGGCCTCCGGGTTGCTCGAGGGCAGGATCAGGTTGCAGTTGGCGGCCGGGTAGCCGCGCGGTTCCTGGACCATCCGGCGCCGGAGATCATCCCCGTTCGCCTGCAGCCAGGTCATCTTGTCGAACATCGTGACGCCCGGGACGTCGAGCACGCCACCGACGATCACTCGACCCGGTTCACCGGCCGCGTGGGCGTCGACGGCCTGGATCGTGCGGGTCAGTCGCATGGCCGTCCCTAGCGACCTCGTCGGGCGTCGGAAACGTCCCGATCCATCTGACGTCGTGCGTCGCGCTCGGCGATATCGCGGCGCTTGTCGTGGAGCTGCTTGCCGCGCCCCAGCCCCAGCTCCAGCTTCGCCTTGCCGCGACCCGTCAGGTAGAGGCGCAGTGGCACCAGGGTCAGGCCCTTGGCCTTGGTCTTGCCGAGGAGCTGGTCGATCTGCGATCGGTGGAGGAGGAGCTTTCTCTGGCGCTTGGCCTCGTGATTGAAGCGGCTGGCGCTTTCCCAGGGGGCGATGTGGACACCGACGAGCCAGGCCTCACCACGATCGATCCGGGCGAAGGAGTCGGACAGGTTCACCTTGCCGGCCCGGATGCTCTTGATCTCGGTACCGAACAGGGCGATGCCGGCCTCCACGGTGTCCTCGATCGAGAACTCGTGGCGAGCCCGGCGGTTCTGCGCGATGGTCTTCTCGCCCATCGGTGATGGTGCTCCTGTCAATGCGATAGATCGGCGGTCCTCACGGACGCACGAACGCCGGCCCTCTCGGACCGGCGTTCGTCTGCGGCAGCCACCCGCCTCGGAAGACCGGTTAGACGGTCAGCTCCGGCGAGGTGGTGCAGCGACTGTGATACGACACTGCACATCACCTCCTTTCGTTCGGACGTACCGTAGCCGATGGGGACGGTGATGGCAACCGCCGATTCTGAACGCCGCCTCAGGCTGCTTTCGAGAATGCATTCGGGAGTGCGCCGGCGCCTGCCAGAAACTCGAGGGCTCGATCCAGCACCGGGTCGCTGTCGGGCGGCGAATCGGCCGGGACGGTGACCTCGATATCGGGGGTCAGCCCGATCTTGTGGATCCAGCGCTTGTTCGGCGTCAGCCATTTGGCGACCGTCAGCTTGACCCCGCCGGCATCGTCGTTGAGCTCGATCCACGTCTGGACGGTGCCCTTCCCATAGGACGTCTCGCCGATGAGCGTGCCGCGCCCGGTGTCCTGGAGCGCTCCGGCGACGATCTCGCTGGCCGACGCGCTGCCCTTGTCGATGAGGACGGCGACCTGGACCTTCGAGTCGGTGGCCACCCCCTTTCCCAGGGACTCCGTCGGCGTGAGATTGCCCTGGGCGTCCTTCTCCCAGAACACGGGACCATCCGCGATGAAGGCGCTGGCGACCGTGCGCGCCGCGGTCACGAAGCCGCCCGGGTTGCCGCGCAGATCCACGATGATCTTCGTCTGCCCCTTGTCGATCGCGGCCTTCAGGACATCCACGAATGCCGTTGCGCCGTTGTCGGAGAACCCGGTCAGTCGCAGGTACGAGACGCTGCCGTCGGCGAGGTCCTTGGTGATGACCTCGCGTTGGCGAACGACATCGCGGGTGATCGAAACATCGAACGGGGTGCCGCCGGACCGCTCGATCGTGAGGATGACGACGGTGCCCTTCCTGCCTCGGATCCGGTCCCGGGCCTGCGTCGTCGTCAGTCCGTCCAGGACCGAGCCATCCACCTTGGCGACGACGTCGCCTGGCTTGAGGCCTGCCGCCAGGGCGGGGCTGCCATCCAACGGGGCGACGATCACGAGACGGCATTCCGGCCCGAAGGTGCTGCAGTCGACGGTCTCGCCCTTCGCGTTCACAGTTCCGATCTCCGCGCCGATCCCTTCGAACTCGCCGGAGATGTCCTGGAGGGTGTTCCGGAACTCATCCGACGTGAGATACGTGGAGTACGGGTCCCCGACCGCGCCGACCATGCCCTTGATGGCGCCTTCGACCAGGGCCTTGCGATCGATCGGCCCGAGGGCGAACCGATCCCGGATGGCCGCGTAAACGTCCCAGAACGGCTGGAACGCCGCTTCATCCGACGCAGGAGTGCCGGGCTGCGCTACCTGGCGCTGCCCAAGGACGTAGCCCGACGCGAACAGCGCACTGCCGGTCAGGGTGACCACCAGCACCGCCGCGATACCGACCAGCAGGCGCCCGGAGCGACGGCCTCGGGTCGAGGAAGGCGGTGCCTCGGCGGCAGGGATGGTGCCAGCGGATTCCGAGGTCCAGCTCGTTGCATCGGCCGGCTCGACCGGACCGGCCGGACTGGCCGCTACCGGCTCCCCATCCTGGGGCAGGTCGGGATCGATCGGTGGGCGGGTGTCAAAGCGATCAGGCGGCAGGGCGTTGGAAGACATCGGCCGATGGTACCCGCGGCGACGCTCCCGCGGGTCAATCGTGACGGAATCCACACGGACCCTTTGTCCGCGCTACACCGGGCCCTAGCGAATGAGATAGGTCCGGATGGAGATGAAGGCCCCGACGACCCCGAGTCCGACGCCGGAGCCGACGACGAGGACCGCGACGTCCCGGGCAATGGCGCCCACGCGGATCGGCAGGACCCTGAAGAACTCGAACATGAACGTGGACAGCGGTTCCGCCGCCGCGGCGATGACCCCGAGCGTGATCGCGGCGCCCAGCAGCCCGATCAGGGCGCCCTCGAAGACGAAGGGCCAGCGAATGAAGGCATCCGATGCCCCGACCAGGCGCATGACCTCGATCTCCTCGGCTCGACCCACCACCGCCAGGCGGATCGTGTTGATGACGATGAACAGGACGATCGCCGCGATCACCGCCAGGATCACGACCCCCGCCGATCGGAGGAACTCCGTGACCGTCAGGACGCGATTGACCAGGTCGGTGATGTTCTTCACCCGCTCAACCAGCGGATCGGCGCGCAGCGCGTCGGTGACGGCCGTGAAGTCTTCCGGGTTGCGGAGCTGGACCTCGAGGCTCGCGTGGAGCGGATTGGTACTGAGGTAGCTCGTCAGGTCCTCCTCCCCCTGGGCAGACCGGGCATTCCGGAACCGCTGGAGCGCCTCCTCGGGTGAGACATAGACGACATCGCGCACCTCGGGCAGCGCGGCGACCCGCAGCCGGAGCTCCTCGATCTGGGATTCGCTTGCTGTTCCGCTCAGATCGGCGACCACCTCGACCTTCTGCTCGACGAACTGGAGACCGGCCAGGAGGCCGCTCTGGACGATGAAGAAGCCCGACAGCAGGAGCAGCATCAGGGTCATCGTCGCTGTCGCGGCGAAGCTCATCGCAGCGTTGCGCCAGAAGCCCATCCAGGCACGCGAAAGGCTGAACGCCAGGAATCGGATCACGAACGTCAGCCCTGTCGGTGGTAGCGACCACCGACCTCATCGCGGATCACCCGACCCTCCTCGAGCGCGATGACGCGCTTCCGCAGGGCCGTCACCACCTCGGCGTTGTGCGTCGCCATCAGGACCGTGACGCCAAGCTGGTTGATCCGCAGGAGCAGCTGGATGATCTCCCAGCTGATGAGCGGATCCAGGTTCCCGGTCGGCTCGTCGGCGATGACGAGGCGTGGATCGTGGACCAGCGCGCGGGCGATGGCCGTCCGTTGCTGCTCGCCGCCCGAGAGCTGTCGAGGGAACTGGGCCGCCTGGGGACCCAGGCCCACGACGCGGAGGGCACGATCAACGGCGGGTCCGATCCGCCGCCTCGGCGTGCCGGTGACCTCGAGGGCGAAGGCCACGTTCTCCCGGACCGTCTTGGTCGGCAGCAACTTGAAGTCCTGGAAGACCACGCCGATCTTGCGCCGGACGCGCGGCACCTTGCGCCGGGGCAGCTTGGCCAGGTTCTCGCCGTCGAGGATGACCTCGCCGCTGGTCGCCAGCTCGTCGCGGATGATCAGCTTCATGAGGGTTGACTTGCCGGCTCCGCTCGGGCCGACGAGAAAGACGAAGTCGCCTTCCGGAACCACGAGATCGACCTCGCGGAGGGCTTCTCGACCGTTGGGGTACCGCTTCGTGACGTCGTTGAGGATGAGGACCGGCTTACGGTCGGGCACGGGCGTGCCGCGTTCCAAGGCGATGGCCTCGGGGCCGACGGCGGTGGTTGTCAAGGTCGTCTCCGCGGTGCTGTGCGGCAAACGCAGGGCGTTGGCCGCAACCTCGCGAGACTCCAGGCCCGGGGCACATCGGAGGGAGCCACGTCGGGGCTGAGGCTACCACCGCCCTGCTCGAAGCGCCACGACCCGGCGAGGCGACCCAGGGTCGGCGTCGGGCTAGATCAGGCCAGGGGAGATCGGAACGTAGCGGGCGAAATCCGCGAACGGCTTCGTCCAGCACAGGAGAGCCGGGAACCCCTCGATTCGCAGGCCGCTGCGAATGAGCATTTCCAGGGTTGGCCCAGCGGCCCCCGGCACCCAGATGGCCGACGCTCCCCGCGGCAGCACGGCATCGAGGAGATGGATGACCACCGGGGCGAGCAAGTCGGCGTCCCGCACGGCGACTGGCCCCAGCCGGCCAGCCTCGGAGGTGTAGCCGTAGCCGAGCAGGGACCCGGACCCATTGCGGTAGGCGACCCCGACCCGGCCAGCGGCGCGGAGGTACCCGTGATCCATGGGGTGGGCGAAGCCCACGACCTCACGGTCCAGCGCGGCGACCTCGTCCTCGAGTGCGTGGTCGCGTTCGGCCGGCGCGGATGCGTCGAAGGATTCGGCCGTGATTCCGTCGGGGAGCGGCACCAGGGCCGCCTGGCGCCACGGGCGCCCGACGAGGTTGAACATCGGCAGGCGCGGCGCCATGCCGTACGACGCGTACAGGCCATTCGAGACGGGCTGCGCCGAATCGGTCGTCACGGCGAGCACTCCGGCCTCACCAGGGGCCGGCAGCACCGCATCCAGGAGCGCCCGGCCGATCCCGGAGCGTTGCGCGTCGGGGAGGACGAAGAGCATCGAGAGGAACCAGACCGTCTCGCGCAGGGTCGCCGCCGCGAACGCGGCCACACGCCCGTCGCCCGACTCGTCCCGCCGGGTCACGACCCAGAATCGGGTCGGATCCGTCCCCAGGAGATGGGCGTGCAGCTGACGGAGGGACGGATTATCGGGGGGGATCTCATGCTGACCGAGCGGCAGGAGATAGTCGTTCAGGCCGGTCCGCCAGACGTCTTCGCAGGCGAGCAGGTCCGCCTCGGTTGCCGGCCGAAGGGTCAGCCCCTCCGGGAGGCTCATCGCCCGCCCATCGGGCCGATCACTCGGTATCGCCGGTATCGCCCGCTGCCGTTGCGGGTCGTCCCGTGGCCAGACGCTCGAGCTCAGCCTGCATGAAGGTATCGAGGTCCCCATCCAGGACCGCTCCGGTATTCGACGTCTCGTGGCCGCTGCGGAGGTCCTTGACCATCTGGTACGGGTGGAGGACGTAGCTCCGGATCTGGTTGCCCCAGCCGGCGGTCACGTGCTCGCCGCGAAGCTGCTGGAGCTCCGCCTCCCGCTTCTCGAGCTCCAGTTCCAGCAGGCGGGACTTGAGGACCTTGATCGCAAGCTCCTTGTTCTGGGTGGCCGATCGCTCGTTCTGGCAGGTCACCACGATCCCCGTCGGGTTGTGGGTCAGCCGGATCGCCGATTCGGTCTTCTGGACGTGCTGCCCCCCGGCGCCTGACGAGCGGAAGGTATCGACCCGGATGTCGTCCCAGTTCAGCTCGATGGCCACGTCGTCGTCGGCCTCGGGCATGATCTCGACCAGGGCGAAGGTCGTCTGGCGGCGCTTCTGGGCGTCATACGGGCTGATCCGGACGAGCCGGTGCACGCCACGCTCTGCCCGGAGCCAGCCGAACGCAAATCGACCGGTGACGCTGACCGTGGCGCTCTTGATCCCCGCCTGCTCACCCTCGGTCGAATCGATGACATCCGCCTTGAAGCGATGGCGCTCGGCCCAGCGCAGGTACATCCGGAGCAGCATGTCGGCCCAGTCGGTGGCCTCGGTCCCGCCGGCCCCGGCCGAGATCGTGAGTACCGCATTCTTGGCGTCGTACTCGCCGCCGAACAGGAGGAGCGTCCGTTCCCGGGCAAAGACGCGCTCGAGGTCATCAGCCTCGCGCTGGACGTCCGCCTCGGTCTCGGGGTCGGGCGAGTCCTGGAGGAGGCCCAGGAGCTCGGCGAGGTCCTCGGCCCGCTTCTCGACGCCTCGCCAGAGCGTGACCTCGTCGCGCAGGCCCTCGGCCTCGCGGAGGACGGTCTGTGCCCCGCGCTGATCTTCCCAGAAGTCGGGTTCGGCGCCGCTGGCGTCGAGTGACGCTAGTTGAGCTTCCTTGGTCCCGAGGTCAAAGACGCCCCGAGGTCGACCGGATCCGCTCCACCAGGTCCCGGATGGACGGTGCGTCCATCAGTTCCGGACCTGGAGGTCCTGGAGCAGGATCGGACGGAGCTCGATGAGTCGGAGAGCCGACTTGCTCCGGGCGACGACGGGGTTCACGCACGGACAGTAGCCGTTGTGGGGACAGACGCCGCAGTTGCCATCGCAGTCGAGTGCGGCGGCGTAGCTGCAGTTCCGGCAATCGCGCTCGCAGGCGATCAGGTCAACGAAACTCGCTTCCTCAGCCTGCTTCACAAATCCCTCTCTCAACACACCGTGGGCAATGGCGGGCGGGGCGCGGGGGTTGCCGGGGTGGGACGGGGTCCCGTTGCGCGGAAGTTGTGCGGAGTATAGGTGCGCGCGCCCGGATCGCCAAGAGGGAAGGTGAAGATTCCTGCGCCGAATGTGAATAATGCCCGACCGACGGCCCGCGAGGCCCGGCCCGCGAGGCCCGGTTCAGCGGCTCAGCTGCCGCCGGACCTCAGCTGCCACCCAGCTTCAGCGGCCGTGACACTTCTTGTACTTCAGGCCGGACCCGCACCAGCACGGATCGTTGCGACCGATCTTGTCACCGGTGGGGGTGTGGCCCGGTCGCGCCTGCCGCTCCCCACCCGACGACGCGGAACCGACGCCGGAACCGACGCCGGAACCGACGCCGGAGGCGGCCCCCAATCCGGCCACACCCGCTCCGATCCCCGCTCCGGCAGTCCGCGCAGCGCGGGCGCCTGCCGTGATCTGTCCGGCAACCCCGTCTCCCGCCCCGCCAGCGCGGGCTGGTATGCCGGGACCAGCCAGCGGAAAAACGCCGCTCGGCGGCGGTGCCGGCTGGTGCGTGATCGTGACCCGGAAGATGGTGCTCGCCACCTGGTGCCGGATGAAGCCCCCGAGCTCTTCGTACAGCCGGAACGCCTCCTTGCGGAAGGCGTTGAGCGGATCCTCCTGGGCGTAGCCGCGGAGCCCGATCCCTCGCCGCATGTCGTCCAGCTCGGTCAGGTGCTCGACCCACAGCGAATCGATGGTCCGAAGCAGCACGAAGCGCTCGACCATGGACCATTCCTCGCCGACCTCGGACTCCTTGGCGTCGAGCTTGTCGTTGACGATCTCGCTCAGTCGAGCCCGGGCCAGATCGGCATCGCGGAGGTCCCACAGCTCGTCCTCGGAGATATCCTCCGGGCCGACGCCCATCCGCTTGAGGGCCTCGATCAGCCCTTCCATGCCCCACTGATCGATCGCCCCGCTGAGGTGCGAGTGGACGAGCGAGTCGCTCTCTTCGTCCAGGAAAGCGCGAACGGTGTCCGTCAGGTCCTCGTTCCGGAGGACCTTGTCGCGCTCGGCGTAGATCGTCTCTCGCTGCCGATTGATGACGTCATCGAACTCGACGACGCGCTTCCGGATGTCGAAGTTGAAGCCCTCGACGCGGCTCTGCGCGCTCTCGATGGTCTTGCCAACGATGCCTGACTCGATGTAGGTCTCGTCGTCCAGGCCGAGGCGCTCCATGATCGACGTCACCCGCTCTGACGCGAACCGCTTCATCAGGTCGTCGTCGAGGGACAGGTAGAAGCGGGACGATCCCGGGTCGCCCTGGCGACCGGCCCGGCCGCGCAACTGGTTGTCGATCCGGCGGCTGTCGTGGCGCTCGGTGCCGACGATGTGGAGTCCGCCGGCGGCAACGACCCGCTCGTGGTCCTCGTCACAGATCCGCTTCGCCTCGGCGAACGCCTCGTCGTAGGTCTCCTTGTCCACCTCGGCCGGGTTGAGCCCGCGCTGGTGGAGCAGATCCGAGGCGAGACCGGCCGGGTTGCCGCCGAGCTGGATATCCGTTCCGCGGCCGGCCATGTTGGTCGCGATGGTCACGGCACCGCTCTGCCCGGCCTGGGCCACGACCAGAGACTCCCGTTCGTGGAACTTGGCGTTCAGGACCTCGTGCTTGATCCCGCGGCGCTTCAGCAGCTCGCCGAGGCGCTCGGAGGTCTCGACCGAGACCGTGCCGACCAGGACCGGCCGTCCGATCTCCTGCATCGCGGCGATTTCATCGATGACGGCGTGGAACTTGGCATCTTCGCTGCGATAGACGAGGTCGGTTCCGTCTGCCCGGATCATCGGCCGGTGTGTCGGGACCGCCACGACCTCGAGCTTGTAGATCTTGGAGAACTCTTCGGCCTCGGTCATCGCCGTGCCGGTCATGCCGGACAGCTTGTCGTAGAGCCGGAAGTAGTTCTGGAACGTGATCGTCGCGAGCGTCACGGACTCGCGCTGAACGCGAAGTCCCTCCTTCGCCTCGATCGCCTGGTGGAGGCCCTCGCTCCAGCGTCGGCCGGGCATCTGGCGCCCGGTGAACTCGTCGACGATGACGATCTCACCATCTTTGACGATGTAGTCGCGGTCCCGCTTGTACAGCGCGTGAGCCCGCAGGGCCTGCTCGAAATGTCGAGCCAGGCGCGGATCGGCATCGAACAGATTCTCGATCCCGAGGAGCTTCTCCATCTTGTCGACGCCCTCTTCGGTCGGCGAGACGGCCTTGTCCTTCAGGTCGACGAAGTAGTCGCCGCCCTCTTCCGCGTCCTCTGGGCGCGGCGACATTCGTGGGACCAGGCGAGCGAACTGGTAGTAGAGGTCGCCGGATTCCTCAGCCTGACCGCTGATGATGAGCGGTGTCCGGGCCTCGTCGATAAGGATGTTGTCGACCTCGTCGACGATCGCGAAGTAGCGCTCGCGCTGGACCCGCTGATCCAGCTCGGTGACCATGTTGTCCCGGAGGTAGTCGAACCCGTACTCGTTGTTCGTGCCGTAGGTGATATCCGCCGCGTACGCCTCGCGGCGCGTCACGGGCTTCAGGTTGATCAGGCGCTCGTCGTTGGTGGGATAGCCGGGTTCGAACACGAACGACGCTTCATGCGTGATCATGCCGACGCTGAGACCCAGGAAATGGAAGGCCGGACCCATCCACTGTGGGTCACGCCTGGCCAGGTAGTCGTTGACGGTGACGACGTGGACACCGCGCCCGGTCAGTGCGTTGAGGGCCGCCGCCAGCGTCGGGACGAGGGTCTTTCCCTCGCCCGTCTTCATCTCGGCGATCTTGCCCTGATGGAGAACCGCGCCGCCGACGAGCTGCTCGTCGAAGTGGCGCATCCCGAGCGTCCGGCTCATTGCCTCGCGACCCATCGCGAAGACGTCGGGCAGGACCTCGTCGAGGGCGGCCTGGAGACGCTCGTTCTCGCGGGCTCGACGGGCCTTGGCGATGTCCCGGCGGCGCTCGAGGTCGGGATGGTGAAGCTCGTCGTCGGTCGGCTCGTCGGGAACGGCGACCTCGGCGATCTCGGCGCGGAGTTCGGTGAACCTGGCGCGGATCTCCTCGTCGGAGAGCGCCTGGATCTCGGCCTCGAGTACGTTCGAAGCGTCGACGAGCGGTTGGATCCGCTTCAGTTCTCGATCGTTCGAGTCAACGAAGCGGGACAGAAATCCCAGCATGGACGTTGCAGTCTAGCCGAGGGTCAGCGAATCAGCGACCAGAACCCCGTGCCGTAGCCAACCACCAGGATGCCGAACGTGGCGGCGGCGAGCACCAGCCAGAATGCTGCCGATCGCGCGACGGACGTCGGGTTCATCTCCGGGTTTCCCAGCTCGGGCAGGCGGCCCTTGCTCAGCGCGGCACCCCAGCGCGATGAGCGGAGCTGGCCGCGATAGTCGCGCTCGACGACGGGCCGTTGCTCGAGCCCGCCTTTGCCATCCGGTCGGTGAAGCTGAAGGCTCATCGATCTCCTGCCTTGGCCGTGACCATCGAGTCGTCACCCTCGGCCGCATGATCCGGTTCGTTGCGAGTATCGAGCTTCTTCGCAACACCGTCTTCCCAGAGCAGCATCTCCTGGGTGAACTCGACTTCGCTGCTGAACAGCGCACCGACGGACTCGCCGCGGTGGATCCGCTTGATGGCCTCGCCGATGAGGGGCGCGATCGACAGCGTGGTGATCTGGGGGATGCGCTTGGCGGGGGGCAGCGGCACCGTGTCGGTCAGGACGACTTCGCGCAGCGAGGACTGGGAGATCCGCTCGATGGCCGGGTCGGACAGGATCCCGTGCGTCGCGCAGGCGTAGATCTCGGTAACACCCTCCCGCTCCAGGGCCCGGACGGTCTCGCTCAGCGTCCCGCCGGTGTCGATCTCATCGTCGACGATCACGGCGCGTCGGCCCCGCACGTCGCCGATGACGTTCATGAGCTCCGCTCGATCGAGGTTCCCGACCCGCCGCTTCTCGATGATCGCCAGCGGTGCGTCGAGCAGCTCCGCGAAGGTTCTGGCCCGCTTGGCAAACCCGAGGTCGGTCACCACCACGACATCGTCGAGATGCTTGTGCTTGAAGTAGTTGGACAGGATGTGAACCGCGGTCAGTTCGTCGACCGGGATGTTGAAGAACCCCTGGATCTGGCCCTGGTGCAGGTCCATAGTCAGGATCCGATCCGCGCCGGCGACCGTCAGCATGTCGGCCACGAGCCGGGCAGTGATGGGAACGCGCGGTTGGTCCTTCTTGTCCGAGCGCCCGTAGCCGTAGTACGGAACCACGGCCGTGATCCGGCCGGCACTCGCCCGCTTGAAGGCGTCGATCATGATCAGGAGCTCCATGATCGCGTCGTTGACCGTGTTCGACTCGTCGACCGGGCGGCAGGTCGGCTGGACGATGAAGACGTCCTTCTCCCGGACGTTGTCCAGGATCTTGACGAAGATGTTCTCGTTGGCGAACTTGAAGACGTCGAGGCGCCCGGTTTCGGCGCCAAGATATCGGGAGATCTTCCGGGCGAGATCCGGGTTCGAGTTGCCGTGGTAGATCTCGAACTGGTCCGCGTACACGGAGGACTCCTTCCGCTCGCCGGGCCGGAACGCGCCGATCAGGCGTCGCGCCCCGGGGTGCCGCCGCCATCGCCTGCGTCGGGCACTTCCGGATCGCCATTGTCGCTGTTGTCGCGGCCTTCCGCCAGCCCCGGACTGAATGCGGCGATACCGACGACCCGATCACCCTCGTTGAGGCGCATGACGATGACCCCGCGAGCGCCCGGCGAGTAGCGGTTGATGGAACCGAGCTCGGTTCGGACGACCTGGCCGTGGGCGGAGATCAGGACCAGCTCCTCATCCAGCTCGGTGACCTGCTGGACGGCCGACACGACGCCGGTCTTGCGGCCTTCGATCGCAATCAACCGGACCCCCTGGCCGCCTCGGTGCTTGAGGCGGAACTCGGTCAGGGCGACCCGTTTGCCGT
Source organism: Candidatus Limnocylindrales bacterium (assembly GCA_038328755.1). GTDB lineage: Bacteria > Chloroflexota > Limnocylindria > Limnocylindrales > CSP1-4 > UBA5189. The sequence continues at coordinate 30,757 of JBBQMH010000005.1, read as the reverse complement.
AGCCCGTCTCCGTCAGGACGAGGAGGTCGGCGCCCGGCCGGACGACGCTCATCGACACCACGCGGTCATCGGCCTTCTTGAGGAGGCGGATCCCGATGACCCCGGCCGCATCGCGACCCATCGCCCGAACCTCGCTCTCCTCGAACCGGGCGAGCATGCCCTGGGCCGTGGCGATGATCACGTCATCCTCGCCGGACGAGACGTCCACCCAGGCCAGCTCGTCCTTCTCGTCGAGGGTGATCGCCCGGATTCCCGTCGAACGGACCCGCTCGAACTGCTCGAGTGGCGTCTTCTTGATCTTGCCGCTGGTGGTTGCCAGGACGAGATAGCTCCCGGCCGCGAACGACGGCAGAGTGATCGTGGCCATCGGGACCTCGCCGGACTCCACCTGGACCCCGGGCAGATTGATGATCGGCATGCCCTTGGCCTGGCGACTGGCATCCGGGATCGAGTGGACCTTGGCCGAGAACACACGCCCGCGGTTGGTGAAGAACAGAGCCCAGTCGTGAGTGCTGGCGACCAGGAGGTGCTTGACCGCGTCCTCTTCCCGCGTGACGTGGCCGATGATCCCCTTGCCGCCCCGACCCTGGCGCCGATAGGTCGCCACCGGCTGGCGCTTGATGTAGCCCCGCCCGCTGATCGTGATCACGACGTCCTCGTCCGCGATGAGGTCCTCGTCGGTCAGCTCGCGCGATGAATCGTCCTCGACCCTCGTCTTCCGATCGCCGGCGTAGCGCTTCTTCACGTCGAGGAGCTCGTCCTTGATGATCGCCAGGACCCGGGCCGGGTTGGCGAGGATGTCCTCCAGCTCCGCGATGAGCTGGATGATCGACAGGTACTCGTCCTCGATCTTCTTGCGCTCGAGCGCGGCCAGTCGCGCCAGCCGCATGTCGAGGATCGCCTGGGCCTGGCGCTCACTGAGATCGAAGCCGGCCATGAGGTTGGCCTTGGCGGTCTCGGTGTCGGCCGAGGCGCGGATCGTCTTGATGACCGCATCCAGGTTGTCGAGCGCCTTCTTGAGGCCCTCGAGGATGTGCGCTCGATCCCTCGCCTTGCCCAGGTCAAACTCGGTCCGCCGCCGGACGATCTCGCGGCGGTGGTCCACGTGGTGCTGGAGAACGGACTTGAGCGGCAGCGTCTGGGGTTGCCCGCCGACGAGGGCAAGCATGTTCATGTTGAAGGCCGCCTGCATCGCCGTGTGCTTGAACAGGTTGTTGAGGACCTTGTGGGGGTTCGCGTCCCGCTTGAGCTCGATGTAGATCCGCATGCCGTCGCGATCGGATTCATCGCGCAGGTCCGAGATGCCGTCGATCTTCTTGTCCTTGACCAGGTCGGCGATCTTTTCGAGCAGGCTGGACTTGTTCACCTGGTATGGCAGCTCGGTGACGATGATCGCCATCCGATCCCCGCGGACCTCCTCGAACGCCACCTGGGCGCGCATCACGACCCGACCGCGTCCGTGGGCATACATCTGGCGGATCGCGTCGATCGTCTCCCACTCGCCGCTGATCAGGTTCCGCTGCTTCTCGAACCGGAAGATCGTGCCGCCGGTCGGGAAATCTGGCCCGGTCACATAGGTGCACAGGTCGTCGGTCGTGATCGCCGGGTCTTCAATCAGGGCGATCGTGGCGTCGACGATCTCGCCCAGGTGGTGGGGTGGGATGTTCGTGGCCATGCCGACGGCGATGCCGGAGCTGCCGTTGATCAGGAGGTTCGGGATCTTGGCCGGAAGGACGCTCGGCTGCCGTTGGGTTCCGTCGTAGTTGTCCTCGAAATCGACGGTCTCCTTGTCGATATCGGCGAGCAACTCGGCCGAGATCGCGGTCAGCCGCGCCTCCGTGTACCGCATGGCCGCCGCGGCGTCGCCATCGACCGATCCAAAGTTGCCCTGGCCATCGATGAGCGGGTAGCGCATCGAGAAGTCCTGGGCCAGCCGCACGAGCGCGTCGTAGAGCGCCACGTCGCCATGCGGGTGGTACTTGCCCATGACCTCGCCGACGATCGCGGCGCACTTCCGGAAGGAGCTCGTCGCCGACAGGCCCATCTCGCCCATCGTGTACAGGATTCGGCGGTGGACGGGCTTGAGTCCGTCGCGGACATCGGGCAGTGCGCGAGACACGATGACGCTCATCGCGTAGTCGAGATACGAGACCCGCATCTCGTCCGAGATGCGAATGCCCCTGATGTCGCCGATATCGTCGGTCACGTCTGGATGGCTCCTTCGGTCAGCTCAGTGGTGGTTCAGGAAGAGGTCGCCCAAGGCCCAGGTCGGCGAATCGCGCCGCAATCCCGGCGGCTTCGGATGTCGCAGGGGCCGTGGATCGACGTCGGATGCCCTCGAGGCGGGATCGGATCCGATCGGCCGCGCCCGGATCGATCTTGGCCAGGGAATCCCTGATGACCCACGCCCGGTGGCCGTCGTTCGTTGCCGCGGCCCGTGTCGCCTGGGTGTCCAGTGCCGCCGTCGTGGCCCCGATGTCAACGATCGCCATCGATCGATAGGCCCACGAGATGGCCTTCTGTACGTCCGGCTCGGCGTCGCCGATCAGCAGCGCCAGCAGCTCGAGCCCCCGCCTGGCGACTTCGGGGGTCCGGCCGGCCGATCGACTGGCGAACGGAATGGTCGCGATCGTGGAGCCGACGAGGCGACGCTCCCAGCGTGACGGCGCGTAGACCAGCTGTTCCAGTTCGGCCCACCGGTATGGTTCGGTCAGGATGCCGCTCGCGACCGTGTGGGCAAGGGTGTCGACCGTGATCCAGTCGCCCGCCTCGCGGCTTGCCCGCCGCATGATCTGCCAGGTCCGCTCACGCTCGCGCGGCAGTGTCCCGGACAGGATGTCGAACGCGAACAGGCGCGCTTCGAGTTCGGGTTCACGCAGGAGGCGGTCCGCCATCAGCAGGAGGGTATCCGGGGAGTCGCTCCGGGTTGCCCCGCGGAACCCGCGGCTCAGTCCGCGCAGCAACGGGCTGCGGACGCCGTGGGTCGCGCCAATGCCGGGCGCCACGAACTGCTGGCCGGCCCGACAGTCCGGATCGGCAAGTTCGCCCATCGCTTGACGGAGCGCGACCGCGAGGCCGGCTGGGTCTCCCACGCGATCAGCCAGTCGACGGCCGAGGGACGCCGCCAGATCCAGCCGCGCCGCCACGAAGACCTGCGCGCGCTCAGACGTGCTGCTCGGCCGTGTGCGTCCGGCTGGTCCGGGGTCTGGGGCGACCGAGCTCAGGAGGATCATGCGTCCACGCGTCCGGTCGACTCGGTCTGATCGGCCACGGGGCGGAGGCGGTAGCGCGCCTTCAGCTCCGCCAGTCGCTCCGGCGGCGCAGCCACGTAGGTCCCCGTTGCCGCGGCCAGCACGGCGCCGCTCGTGGCGTCGAGGATGCGACCCTCCGTTCGGAAGAGGCGCCGGCTGGCCTCCACGACGGATCCCTCGGCGCGCAGGGCCTGGCCAACGGCCACCGGCCGCTTGAATTCGACCGCCATCCTGGCCGTCACACCCCACGTGTCCCGGCCGATCACGGCCCATGCCATGACCTCGTCCAGGATCGTGCACAGGATGCCGCCGTGGACCACGTCCTCCCAGCCCTGGAAGGCGGGTTCAACGGCCAACTCCGTCCAGCAGCCCTCGGCGTCCGTGTGCAGGACCAGGTGGAGGCCGCCCTCGTTCAGCTCGCCACAGGCGAAGCAGTGGTGCGGCTCGAACGTGAATCGCTGCCCTGCCATCTCGGTGGTGGGCGGAGCCTCAGATGTCAAGGTTCTTCACCTTCCGAGCCTCGCTCTTGATGAACTCCTTGCGCGGTGCGACCTTTTCGCCCATCAGCATCGTGAAGACCTGGTCCGCCTCGGCCGCATCGTCGATCTCGACCCGGAGCAGGACACGGGACTCGGGGTTCATGGTCGTCTCCCAGAGCTGGTCGGCATTCATCTCGCCGAGACCCTTGAACCGTTGAACCGAGAGGTTCTTGACGTTCATCTCCTTGATGATCCGCTCGCGCTCCTTCTCGGATTGGGCGTACCGGGTCACCTTGCCGGTGGACACGCGATAGAGCGGCGGCTGGGCGATGTACAGGTAGCCCGCCTCGATGATCTGGGGCATATGGCGATAGAACAAAGTCAGCAGCAGGGTCCGGATGTGGGCGCCATCCACATCGGCGTCGGTCATGATGATGATCCGGTGGTATCGGACCTTGGTGAGGTCGAAGCTGTCGCCGATCCCCTCGATCCCGGCGCCGAGCGCGATGATGAGCGGCCGGACGTTCTCGCTGGCCACGATCCTGTCGATCCGTGCCTTCTCGACGTTCAGGACCTTGCCTCGAAGGGGCAGGATCGCCTGGAAGCGCCGGTCACGGCCCTGCTTGGCCGAACCGCCGGCGGAGTCACCCTCGACGATGTACAGCTCGCTTCGGGCGGGGTCCCGCTCCTGGCAGTCGGCGAGCTTGCCCGGGAGTGACAGTCCATCGAGGACGCCCTTGCGGATGACCAGGTCGCGGGCCTTGCGCGCCGCCTCGCGGGCCCGGGAGGCGATGAGGCATTTCTCGATGATCCGTCGCCCGTCACCCGGATTCTCCTCGAGGTACTGGGTCAGGCTCTCGGTGACGGCGGTCTGGACCTGGCCCTTGACCTCGGCATTGCCCAGCTTGGCCTTGGTCTGGCCCTCGAACTGAGGATCCGTCAACTTGACGCTGATGACTGCCGTCAGGCCCTCGCGAACGTCGTCTCCGGACAGGTTCCCGTCGGCATCCTTGAGGACGCCGGCCTTGCGAGCCCAGTCGTTCAGACAGCTCGTCAGGGCGGCCCGGAAGCCGGTGATGTGGGTTCCGCCATCGACCGTGTTGATGTTGTTGGCGAAGGCAAGCACGTTCTCGGTGTAGGTGTCGTTGTACTGCATGGCGACCTCGACGGCCGTCGTGCCTTCCCGGCGATCGACGTAGATCGGGCGGCTATGGAGTGCCTCCTTGTTGCGATTCAGGTGTCGCACGAAGGACTGCAGACCGCCCTCGAAGTAGAACGAGCGCTCGCGATCCACCCGTTCGTCGATCAGCGTGATCCAGACCCCTTTTGTCAGGTAGGCCGACTCGCGCAGACGCTGCGAGACGGTATCGAAGGAGTACTCGGTGGTCTCGAACATCTCTGGATCGGCGTGAAAGACGGTCGTGGTGCCACGCCGCGATCCCTGCGGCCCGCCCTTCTTGACCGGGCCCGTCGGCTTGCCGCGCGCGTACTCCTGGGACCAGATGAACCCATCCCGCGCGGTTTCGACCCGCAGGAAATCCGACAGGGCGTTGACCACGCTGACGCCGACACCGTGCAGGCCTCCCGAGACCTTGTAGCCGCCTCCGCCGAACTTGCCGCCGGCGTGGAGGACCGTGTGGACGACCTCGAGGGCATCCTTCCCGGTGCGGTGCTTCCCGACCGGTACACCTCGACCGTCATCGATGACCTCGACGTTTCCGTCCTTGCGCACCGTCACCTGGATGGTGGTCGCAAATCCGGCCATCGCCTCGTCGATGGAGTTGTCCACGACTTCCCAGATGAGGTGATGGAGCCCGCGCGCGTCCGTCGATCCGATGTACATGCCAGGCCGTCGGCGGACAGCCTCCAGCCCCTCGAGGACCTGGATGCTGGCGGCGTTGTAGTCAGACGAGGTGGCCTTCGCGCGGCGTGCCTTGCCCGCCGCCTTGCCGTCGGGACCGACCGTGGGCTCCGTCACGCAGTTCCTCCCATCAGGCGCTCATAGAGTCGCCCGAGCTCTTCGTCGCTGTAGTAGTCGATGACGATCCTTCCCCCTCGGCGCGAGCGCGCCAGGCGGACCTTGGTGCCCAGGGCGCGCCGGAGATCCTCCTCGACGCGCTCAACATCGGGATCTGCCGACTCCGGCTCGCGGACGGCCGTCGGTCGTGGCTCCCGGATTCGGCGTACGAACTCCTCGGTCTGCCTGACCGAGAGATCCTGTTCGACGACCGCGGTGAGCACCGTTGGCTGATGTTCCGTAGGCAGGCCACCGATGGCTCGACCATGACCCTCGGTCACGAGGCCGTCTGCGACGGCTGATTGGACCGCGTCGTGGAGTTCGAGCAGCCGGAGCGTGTTGGCGACGGTGGATCGTGCTCGTCCGACGCGGGACGCCAGGGTCTCCTGTGAAAACCCGAACTCGTCCATCAGTTGCCGATAGGCGCGGGCGGACTCGAGCGGGTCGAGGTCCTCGCGCTGGAGGTTCTCGACCAGCGCCAGCTCAAGTTGTTCGCGATCGGCCAGCTGCCGAACGACCGCGGGGACCCGTTCCAGACCTGCGGCACGCGCCGCACGCACCCGTCGCTCCCCGGCCACGAGCTGATACCCGTCGACGACTTCGGTGACGAGGATTGGCTGGATGACGCCGTGCTCGCGGATGCTGCTGATGAGCGTGTCGAGCGCGGGCCCGTTGATTCGGAGCCGGGGCTGCCTTGGGTTGGCGCGGATCCGATCCAGCGGGATTTCGATGGATCCGGAGCCCGGCTGCGTGCGCTGCGGGATCAGCGCCGCCAGACCGCGCCCGAGGCCCTGCGGCCGATCGCCCCGTGTGGTCATCACGCCACCATGACTGCGGGGCTGGCATGGGCCATGACCCGAGCCCGGAATTCATCGGCCAGCGACCGGTAGGCCGCTGCGCCTCGTGACTCGGGCGCGTACAGGTGGATCGGCAGCCCGTGGCTGGGCGCCTCCGACAGGCGAACGTTCCGGGGAATGACCGTTTCGTACACCAGGTCAGCGAGGTGCGTCCGGACTTCGTCGGCGACCTGGGTCGAGAGATTGTTCCGGCCGTCGAACATCGTCAGCACGGCCCCCTCGATCGCGAGGCGTGGGTTCAGGTGGTCTCGGACCAGCGAGATGGTCTCGAGCAGTTGTGACAGGCCCTCGAGCGCGTAGTACTCGCACTGGATCGGGATCAGTGCGCCGTCCGCCGCGGTCAGGGCGTTCACCGTGAGCAGGCCCAGTGATGGTGGGCAATCGACCAGGATGTAGTCGTAGTTGTCCCGGAGTGGCGCCAGCAGCCGTGCCAGGCGCCGCTCGCGCTGTTCGAGCGGCGCAAGCTCCACTTCGGCGCCGGCCAGGGCAATCGACGATGGGATGACGCTGAGGCCGGCAATCGGACTCTCCAATGCGAGTTGGCGGAGCTCCATGTCGTCCACGACCGCGTCGTAGACGGAGCAACTGCCACTCCGGTCGACCCCGAGGCCGCTGGTGGCGTTGCCCTGGGGGTCAAGATCGATGACGAGAACCCGATCTCCGGCAAGCGCGAGGAAGCTCGCGAGATTGACGACCGTGGTGGTCTTGCCGACGCCGCCCTTTTGATTGGTACAGGCGATCACGCGACCCACAGGGTCCCCGTTGAATTGGGCTTCACAAGCACGAATTCTATCAGTTCCGGACCTCCACCCCCTCGCGCAGTTCGGGGCCCAGGTGGGCCAGGTCGCCGCCGACCATCGGCCCCCTCGAGGTCACGCGATCGTGCCACGGCCCCATTACCCGGCGATCATCGGCCACGTATCCGGGCCGGAATGTTTCACGTGAAACACCGACCGGCGATGATCGGCCCGCGCTCGCCCAACAGCGGTTCAATGCCCACGTCGGGGACCCGTGGGATACTGCGAATCGGACGCGGCCCGGCCGTCCGTCTGTGGTGAACGCGGGCGAAGCCCCAACTTCGACCCCTGGCCGGCACGCCAAGGATCGCCCTCGCCTCATGACCAACATTCTCGCGGCGATCGGAGCGACGATCGCTGCACTGGCTGAATTGAGTCTTGTTCCGTACCTGCGCTTCGGCGATGCCTACCCGCACCCGGTCCTTGTGTTCGGCGTCATCTGGACGATCGCCGTCGGGATCGAAGGGGGACTCGTGTGGGCCGTCGTTGGGGGGATCCTGCTCGATAGCCTGGCTGGGCGACCGCTTGGGCTCTCCGTTCTGTCCCTCGTCCTGGCGGTTGGGATTACCGTGATCATCGCGCGTACGTTCATCCGGCTGCGGCCGCTCGCGCCGGTGATCGCCGTACCGATTGCGAGCCTCGCATATTCGATGATTCTCCTGGGACTGCTCGCCGCCATTCGCCCGCCCGTCACGATCGCGGACCCGCTTGCAACGTTCATGCCGGGCGCGGCCTACGATGCGGCCCTTGGGGTTGTTTTCGGCCCCCTGATCCTGTCCATCCGGGATCGCCTGCGTCCAGAAGAGCGAGTTGACTGGTGAGCGTTGACACCGTTGGTCTTGGCGGACAGCCAGCGGCGCCCGATCGCTCACGGGCCAGGTTCGCGGTCTTCGGCCTGATCGTGGCCCTGCTCGCCACCGTCCTCGGTGCTCGTCTGTTCATGCTGCAGGTGGCCAATCGCGGGCAATTTGCAACGCTCGCGGACGCGAACCGCTCTGTGACGCTGGCGGTCAAGTCAACGCGTGGCGTGATCTACGACCGCACGGGGCTCCCCCTCGTGACCAACGTCCCGTCCTATTCGGTCAAGATCCGGCCGGCGGACCTGCCGGAGGATCGTCGCGGGGAGGTCGTGCGCCGCCTCGCTGCCCTGCTCAGGATGAACGAAGCTGACATCAACATCGAGATCGACTCGAACCCGGGTTCGCGATTCGATCTGGTGCGCATCGCCTCGGATGTCGATCCGCAGGTCGCCAACTTCATCGCGGAGTCGCGCCTTGACCTGCCCGGAACTGAGATCGTGGTCGAATCGCGCCGCCACTACGTGACCGGGGCGCTCCTTTCGCCGGTCATGGGCTACACCGGCCCAATCACCCGCGGGCAACTCGATGCCCTCGCTTCCGACGGCTACCTCCCGGACGACCTCATCGGCATGACCGGCCTCGAGGCGCAGTACGAGTCCATCCTGCGCGGGACCTACGGCGCAGAACTCATCGAGAAGGATGCGTCTGGCCGCAAACTCCAGGTCCTCCAGACCGTGCGGGAGCCGGTTGCGGGCAATTCGCTCGACCTGACCATTGACATCACCGAGCAGCAGTATGCCGAGAAGGCGCTCCGATGGGGCATGTCAACGGCCGGCCTGAAGCGCGGCGTCGTCATCGTCATGAATCCGCAGACCGGCGAGGTGGTTGCCCTGGTCAGCCTGCCGACCTACGACGACAACCTCTTTGCGCACGGGATCAGCACCGCCGAGTACGCGGACCTGCTGGCCAACCCGGACAAGCCCTTGACGAACCACGCGATTGCCGAGCACTTCCCGCCGGGATCAACCTACAAACTCGTGACCGGAAGCGGCGGTCTCGCGGACCGCAAGATCACGAAGTCGACCCAACTCCTGACGGCCCCGTACCTCACGATCGGGGCAAGCAAATACGTCGAGTGGAACCGCAGAGGCTGGGGCCTTTGCAACATCTACTGCGGTTTCGGCCACTCGAGCGACACGTTCTTCTATCAAGTGGCAGGGATGCTGGGGATCGACCGGCTCGCCTATTGGGCGGAGCAATTCGGCTTCGGTTCGAGGACCGGGATCGACCTGCCCGGCGAGGTCAAGGGGACCGTCCCGTCGAACCAATGGAAGCTCGACACGCTGGGTTCCCCGATTTATCCCGGGGAGACCTACCAGGCGGGCATCGGCCAGGGATACGACCTCGTTACGCCGATCCAGCTGATCAATGCGTACGCGGCCCTCGTCAACGGCGGGACGCTGTACCAACCCCAGATCGTCCGCGACGTCAAGGATCCGAGTGGGCAGGTCGTGCGCACGTTCGAGACGCAGGTCATTCACAAGCTGGACATTCCGGCATCGGTTCTCGAGACGATTCGCCAGGCGGCCCGCAACACCGTTCTCCTGCGCCACACGTACAACCTCGTGGATCTCCCGATCATCGTCGCGGGAAAATCCGGTACGGCCGAATTCGGTACCCGCGACGCTGAGGGCCGGCTGCCCTTCCACTCGTGGTTCGTCGGGTTCGTGCCGAAGAATCCGAGCCCGACGGCGCAGGACCCGACGGGCATGAAGGCAGTGACTCGAACCGACTCCGACCTCGTGGTGCTCGCCTTCGCGTATGACTCCCGCACGATCGGCAACGTCGCGACCGAGATCGTCAAGTACTACCTGCAGCTCCACTACGGGATCCAGAAGGATTACCGCAACTTCGACCTCATTGCCCGCGGCAACTTCTACCAGTCGAACTGAGGAGGACGGTGGGCACAATCGACGCGCGTCCGGCACCGGCCACCGACTGGGGCGCGCGCTCCATCGGGACGGTCTGGCGCGCTTTCGACCTGCAGATCGCGACGTACGCGGCGCTGCTGACCGGGTTCGGGCTGGCTATGGCCTACAGCAACACCGTCGCCGGCGGGACCGAAGCGCTGGTTCCAGGGTCGGTCTTCCTTCGCGGCCTGCTCTGGACGTCGATCGCCCTGACCGCCTTCGTACTGGCCACGGCCTTCGACTATCGATGGCTCAAGACGTTTGCCTGGCCGCTGTACGTGCTGCAGCTCGGGCTCCTCGGCGGGACGCTCGCGTTCGGCACCGGCGTGGGCGGGTCTTCGCGGTGGGTCAGCCTGCTCGGCCTGCAGTTCCAGTTCTCCGAGTTGGCGAAGATTCTGATGATCGTGATCCTGGCCAATTACATGGCCTCCCGACACGGCCGTATGGGATCGCTCTGGAGCATCCTCGGCGCCTGTGCCCTGACAGGCCCGCCGCTGGTCCTCGTCCTCCTGCAGCCGGATCTCGGCACCTCGCTCGTCTTTGGAGCAGTCCTCGTGGGAATGCTGTTCATGAGCGGCGCCAGCCTCCGTTGGCTTGGAGCGATGGCCATGGGCGTGGTGGCCGCGCTGCCGTTCATCTGGACGTATGTGCTGCGCGACTACCAGAAGGAGCGGCTGACATCCTTCCTCGATCCCCTGGCCGATATCCGTGGCGCCGGGTATCAGCTGTACCAGTCGCAGATCGCCGTCGGATCGGGCGGCTGGTTCGGGAAGGGTCTGACCAACAGCACCCAGAACCAGCTCGACTTTCTCCCGGTTCAGACCACCGACTTCGTGTTCGCCATCCTCGCCGAAGAGCTTGGCTTCATCGGCGGGATGGTGGTGATCGGTCTGTTCATGGCGCTGATCTGGCGGGTCATTGCGGTCGGCTGGCGCTCGCGCGATCCGTTCGGGACGATGTTCGCGGTCGGCATCGGCTCGATGCTGCTCTTCCAGCTCTTCGTGAACATCGGGATGGTGATCGGGATCATGCCGATCACAGGGATCCCGCTGCCGTTCATCACGCACGGAGGAGCCTCGCTCGTGAGCATCGCGGTGGGGCTCGGGATCCTCGAGAGCATCAACATTCGACAGGGCAAGGCGGAGTGGTAAGCGCATCTGCCAGGTGATCTGACCGAACAGGTGGACGGGAATCGGCGCCGCATCGACTAGAATGCGGCCCTGCTGTCTCAGATCCGCTCGTCTATCGGGACGGCGCTGTTCACGGAGGAACGCCCGCATGGTTGATCGACCACGTCTCGCCCGTGAGACCACCGTCCAGGAATGCCAGGCCCTGCTCGAGATCCCACAGCTGCTCGTTCCGCTATCCGCTGATCTCCGGGACGTGGTCCGCGAAGCAGCCCGCCAGTCGGCGACGCGCTTGATCGGGGTTGTCGACGACGATGGTCGCCTGGTTGGCGTGACCACGGTCACCCGCGTTGCGGAAAGCATCGTGGCTCGGGTCGTTCCAGAGGCTCTCCTGGTCGACGTGGCCGATGCGGCGACCGCGACCGAGTTCAGCCAGAGCATGGAAGTCCGCGTTGCAGGGGACATCATGCTGCCGCCCGCCGCGGTGGTGCTCGCGGACACGATCGGGGACGCCTTTCGGGTGATGCACCGCCGCAAGCTCGGCGGGGTCTACATCGTCGATGCCGATGGCCGTCCGAGCGGATACCTGGATCTGCTGGAATTGGCGCTGGTCTACGTCCGTGCCCTTGAGGCGCCCGGGGCGGCTTCCTGATGGAGGCTTCGGTCACGGTGGCGGCCGTCATCTTCCTGGCCACCTACGCCCTCATCGCGACGGATCGGATCAACAAGACGATCGCTGCGCTGCTCGGCGGCCTGGCGATGATCATTTTCGGCGTCGTCGACCAGCACGAAGGCTTCGCGGCCGTCGATTTCAACGTCATCTTCCTGCTGGCGGGGATGATGGTCCTGGCCGGCATCCTGCGCCGGACCGGCTTCTTCCAATGGGTCGCGATCCGCTCGATCAAGGTTGCCGGGGGACACCCGTTCCGGTTGATGATCGTGCTCAGCGTCGTCACCGCGGTGCTGTCCGCCCTGCTGGACAACGTCACCACGGTCGTCCTGATCGCCCCGGTGACGCTGTCGATCGCCTCGATTCTCGGGGTTGCGCCCATCCCGTTCCTGGTGGCCGAGATCCTGGCCTCGAACATCGGCGGCACGGCCACGCTGATCGGCGACCCGCCCAACATCCTGATCGGATCCGCCTCGGGCCTCGATTTCGTGGCGTTCCTCACGAACATGGGTCCGATCGCGCTCATCATCTTCGTCATCTTCCTGATCACCCTGCGCGTCCTGTTCGGCAGCTCCCTGACGGTCGGAGAGGACGCTCGCGAGGCGGCGCTGGGTCTCGACGAGACCGATGTCATCTCCGACCCGGGCCTGCTGCGCCGGAGCCTCCTGGTCATCGGAGCCACGCTCATCGGGTTCCTGCTCCATGGCCCGCTTGGCTATGAACCGGCCACGATTGCCCTCCTCGGGGCGACGATCCTGATGCTCGTTGCCAGGATGGATCCTGAGTCGGTCTTCCACGAGGTCGAGTGGCCAACGCTCTTCTTCTTCGTCGGCCTGTTCATCCTCGTCGAGGGCGTGGTCCACGTCGGGATCATCCAGTCGATTGCCGACACGCTGTTCTCCCTGACCGGTGGCAGCGAGGCGGTCACGACGATCGGGCTGCTGTGGCTGAGTGGCATCGCGTCGGGGATCGTCGACAACATCCCCTACACGGCGACGATGATTCCGGTCGTGCAGGATCTCGGGCGGGCCGGGCTCGCGATCGAGCCGCTCTGGTGGGCGCTGGCCCTGGGGGCCTGCCTCGGCGGCAACGCCACGATCATCGGTGCGTCCGCCAACGTCGTGGTGGCCAACCTGGCCGCCCAGGCCGGCCAGAAGATCACCTTCCGGGCATTCCTGCCGTACGGGGCGCTGGTGGTCTTCGAGTCCCTGATCGTCGCAACGGTCTACGTGTGGGTGCGCTACCTCAACTGAGCGTCGCTGGCTCGCTTTCATCGGTCGGCTCAGTGGCACCCGCGGTCGCGCCGCTCAACTGGGCCGGGGCGTCCAGTGCGTTTGCCCCGGCGGGCAGGAGAGCGCCACTTACGGGCCCGATGGGGGTGCTCAGGCGCGCGAACAGGTGCACGTAGATGTCGCGGGCCGCGGCGGTGATCGGCAGCGCCAGGATCGCGCCCAGAAGCCCCCCGATCGCTCCACCCACGATCAGGGCGAGCATGACCACGCTGGGGTGCAGATTCGTGGCGTCACCCTGGATCTTTGGCACCAGGAGGTTGTTCTCCAGCTGCTGGACCCCGAAGTAGAGAAGGAAGGCGGCGCCGACCGCCTCTCCGCCGCCGGTGGCCGCAAGGAGCAGCGCCGGAATGGCGGCGATGATCGGGCCGATGATCGGAAGAAGTTCGAGGACGCCGGCGATCACCGCCAACAGGACCGCGAACCGGGTGAAGATCGGGTTCACCGCCTCGCCCAGGAACAGAAGCCCGAGGAACGTGGCGATCCCGACGGTCAGGCCCAGCAGGATCTGACCGCGCACCCACGATCCGAAGACACGACTGACGATCGCGACGACCGCCTCCACATCGGGCAACCATTCCCGCGGAATGGCGGTCTCGAAGGCGCGCGTCAAGCGTGGGCGATCCTTGAGGACGAAGAACGACCAGACCGGGACGATCACGAACGCCAGGACAGCGAAGAGGATCGCGGTGGTCGCCTGGAGCACGGGTAGAACGACCGTGGGGTCGATCCCGAAGTCGCCGGCGGCAAGTTTGGCCAGCCAGTCGTCGATAGCCTGGCGGATTGCTGGCGGGATCTCGAGACCGCGATACACGGCGCTGAACTGGACGAACTGGGCCTGGAGCCGCGTCACGATGTCGGGCAGGTCCGTGGCGAACTGGCGGATCTGGTCCACGAGCGGTTGCAGCATCACGTTGAGGCCCTCGATCACGAGGGCGACCGTGGCCGCATAGACCACGAGGATGGCGATTGCACGGGGCACCTTCAACCGAACGAGGAACTCGACCGGGGGCGCCAGCAGGTAGACGACGAGCAAGCCAACCACGAATGGCCCGAGCGCCTCGCGGCCGGCGTACAGCACGATCGCGAGGATCGCGAACGTGATGCCCAGCAGCGCGACGCGAGGGGACATCGGAGGAAGCCGACGCGCGGTTGTGACCATCGTTGGGGCAGACTAGCAGAGCGATGAATCCCCCTAGCCCGGTCCCTCCTCCGGCCGAAGCGCGCCAGCGCTGGCGGCTGACGTACCGCCGTGGGGAGGGTGCGCCGGAACTCCAGCAGCGCGAGCAGGCCGAGGCCTGGGAGGCCGCCTTTGTCACGAGTGGGCTCCCGCTGGTCGGGCTGGATCTTCCGGTCCCGCGACCGCGGTTGGTGTTCGCCGCACCGATCGCGGTCGGTCTCGTGGCCATGCGCGAACTGATGGATTTCCTGCTCACCGATCGTCTGGCGGCGTTTGAGGTGCGCTCCAGGCTGGTGCCCCGTCTTCCCGTGGGCCACGAGCTGGTCGACCTCCACGACCTCTGGCTGGGTGCGCCGACGCTCTCGGGACAGGTCATCGCGGCGGTCTATCGGCTCGCCATCACGGCCCCGGAGCACCCTTCAGGGGGCGATCCGCTCGATCGCGAGGCGGTTTCTGCCGCCGCCCGGCAGTTGCTGGCGCCTGCCTCCCTGATCCGAACTCGCGAGAAGGGCGGACGCTCGATTTCCTATGACCTGCGTCCGCTGCTCGCCGACATCGAGGTTCTGCCGGCGGGCTCCAACATGCGCCGCCCAGCCGCGGGCGGCACGGCCGGCGTGGAGATCCGGGTCAGCGTCAGGTTCGATCCGGAGCGCGGAGTCGGTCGCCTCGAGGAGGTGCTTGCGGCGCTGTCCGAGATCATCGGCACGACGCTGGCCGGCAGTGCCGTGACCCGCGAGCGCCTGATCCTGGCCGGGGAGGGGTGATCGGGCGCTCGGGGCAGGGGCATTTCTGGCGTCGCTCCAACGGGGATCCGGAACGATGTGCCCACGATTGACGCTCGCACGGGCTCGCCGTACACTCCCCTTTCGCGCCTCGACCATGTCGGGGTGCCTACTCCTGTCTCACAGGTCGCGGCAATCATCCGCGCGACCGCCACGCACGTCCGCAGAGGATCCATGTACGCAGTCATCGAGACCGGCGGGAAGCAGTACCGCGTCGAGGTCGGCACCGAACTGGAAGTCGAGCTCCTCGAGGTCACACCCGGCGATGCCATCACCCTTGATCGGGTCCTCCTCGTCGCCGACGGCGACACGTCCGAGATCGGCCGCCCGCTCGTCGCCAATGCGACTGTTTCGGCTGAAGTGCTGCGCCAGACCCGCGGCGAGAAGCTGATCAACTTCAAGTACGGACCCAAGACCAGGCGGCGCGTCAAGAAGGGTCACCGCCAGGAACTGACCGTGCTGCGGATCAACGACATCATGCTCGGCACGCGCAGTGCCGCGGATGACGTGGCGAAGGCGGTCGAGGCCAGGAAGACCGAGCGACAGCGGCTCGAAGAGGCAGCTCACAAGCAGGCCGCGGCCGACGCGGCCCTCGCGGCGAAGCTCGCTCCGGCGGTCAAGCCGACAGCGAAGGCGGCCGAGAAGCCCGCGAAGAAGCCCGCGAAGCCCGCCGCGAAGAAGCCCGCGAAGCCCGCCGCGAAGCCCGCGAAGGCGGCCACGAGCACGAAGACGGCAAAGGCCGCGAAGTCGACGTCCCGTGCCAAGGCGGCCGCAGGCCCCAAGGCCGCGAAGACCACCAAGGCGGCCCTCGCGGCTGCGAAGACCACCAAGCCCAAGGCTGCGAAGGCAGCGACGGAGGCCGCCGCCCCCGCCGCCAAGCCGAAGCGTGCCCGAGCAGCGAAGAAGGACGAGTAGTCGAGATGGCCCACAAGAAGGCAGGCGGTACGTCGAAGAACGGCCGCGATAGCGTTGGCCAGCGCCTCGGCATCAAGGCCGGCGACGGCCAGCTCGTGACCGCTGGAACCATCATCGTTCGCCAGCGTGGGATGACCTTCCTCGCCGGCAAGGGCACCGGGCTCGGCGACGACTACACGGTCTTCGCCAGGATCCCGGGCAAGGTCAAGTTCGAATTCGCCACCAGGACCAAGAAGCGCGTCCGCGTCATCGAGACCGAAGCCGTCGTTGCGGCCGAGGCCTAGGAACAGAGCCGCACGAGCGGCGACCACCGACGAGGCATTGTGCCCTCGATCGGACGGCACCGAGGAGACACCCAGTGAAGCCCGATATTCATCCCAAGTACCAGCAGGCGGCCGTTCATTGTGGTTCCTGCGGAACCGACTGGACCGTTGGTTCCACGCGATCCGAGCTCCGCGTCGATGTCTGCGGCAACTGCCACCCGTTCTTCACGGGCAAGCAGACCATCATCGACACGGCCGGCCAGGTCGAGCGCTTCCAGAAGCGGCTCGAGCGCCAGGTTCGCGCTGGCTGACGTCGCCCTCGCGACCACCACAGACCCGATCGGCGGGCCCAAACAGGCCCGCCGCCGTGATTCCGGGGTCTCGCCGGTAGACTGCCCCCATGGCACGTTTCAGTTACGGCGGTCAGGCCCTGATCGAGGGCGTCCTCATGCGCGGTCGCGGTGCGATCGCGGTTGCGTTTCGGCATCCCGAGGGCCACATCGTGTGGGCCTCCGAACCGCTGAACACAGGCCCGCACGGCTGGCGCTTTGCGACGGCCCCATTCGTTCGGGGCCTGGTGGTCCTCTACGAGACGCTCGTGGTGGGAACTCGCTGGCTGATCCGCAGCGCGAACATCCAGGCATCCGAGGATGACGTGCAGCTGGGTCGCGGTTCCGTGGCCCTCATGCTCGGTATGACGCTCGTCCTTGGCGTCGGAGTCTTCTTCCTGCTCCCGCTCCTGATTGCCAGCGTCACCACGGCGAAGATCGAACAGGGTTTCGTGCAGCACCTCGTGGAGGGGCTCGTCCGGGTCGGCATCTTCCTCGGGTACCTCGCGCTCATCTCGCGGGCCCCCGACATCCGGCGCGTCTTCCAGTACCACGGCGCCGAGCACATGACGATCCATACACTCGAAGCCGGATTGCCCCTCACGACCGATAACGTGCGTCGCTACCCGACGGCCCACCCGCGATGCGGCACGGAATTCCTCGTCGTGCTGATCGCCTTGTCGATCGTTGCCTTCACCCTGGTCGGTCGGCAGGAACCGCTCGTCATGGTGGGGAGCCGCATCCTGCTCGTCCCGGTTCTCGCCGGGGTCGGCTACGAGGTCCTGCGCTGGGGCGCCCGACATCGGAGCAACCCGATCGTGCGGGTCATCATGTGGCCCGGGATTCTGGTCCAGATGATTACCACGAAGCAGCCATCGGACGATCAGATCGAAGTTGCCATCGTGTCCATGCAGCAGGCGCTCCAGGCCGATGGCGAGTCGGTTCCGCCAGGCTCCGATGAGCCCGAACGCCGCCAGCTCGATTCGCTGAGCTCCGCCACCTCGACGGCATGAGCGAGCTCGACGCCAAGCTGGCCGACGTCGCCGTGCAGTTCGATGACGTTCAGCAGCAGCTCGGCCAGCCCGAAACACTGGCGGATCCCGATGAGATCCGACGACTGGGTCGCGAGCTCTCCCGCCTCGAGCCCGTGGTGGCCGCCTATCGACGCCTCCTCGACACCCGGACCGAGCTTGACGGAGCCCGCCAGGTGCGAGATGGCGAGACCGACGACGAGCTCCGGGCCATGGCGCGCGAGGAGATCGATCGCCTGGAGTCCGACGAAACGCGGCTGGTCGAGGAGCTCAAACTGCTCCTCCTGCCACGCGATCCGGCCGACGACGGCAACGTCATCCTCGAGATCCGGGCCGGAGCCGGCGGCGAGGAGGCCGCGCTGTTCGCCTCGGAGCTGCTGCGCATGTACCTCCGCTACGCGGAGCGGCATCGCTGGGCAGCGGAGGTGATGAGCCTCCACGAAACCGGCATCGGCGGCGTCAAGGAGGCCATCGTCCAGATTTCCGGCGACGGGGCGTTTTCGCGCATGAAGTTCGAGGGTGGGACACATCGTGTCCAACGGGTCCCGGCAACCGAATCGTCCGGCCGGATCCACACCTCGACGGCCACCGTGGTCGTCCTCCCCGAGGTCGAGGAGACGGAAATCCACATTGACGAGGAGCGGGACCTCCGGATCGACGTCAAGCGGTCCTCCGGACCCGGTGGCCAGTCGGTCAACACCACGGACTCTGCGGTTCGGATCACGCACCTCCCGTCCGGACTCGTGGTCGAGATCCAGGACGAGAAAAGCCAGCACAAGAACAAGGCCAAGGCGATGGCGGTCCTCCGCGCGCGCCTGGTCGACCTCGAGCGGCGCCGGCAGCGGGAAGTGGATTCCGAGGCCCGGCGCTCGATGATCGGGTCAGGGGACCGAGCGGACAAGGTCCGAACCTACAACTTCCCGCAGGATCGTCTGACCGACCATCGGATCAACACCGACTTCTCTGGCCTGCCGCGGACCATGGATGGCGACCTCGACAAGCTGATCGACGTGCTGATCACGACGGACCAGGCGGAGCGACTTGCCGAGCTCGTCGACGACGGCTCCGGGGCCAGCTGACCTTCCGCCGTGGCGACCGTTGGGGAGCTGCTCCGGGACGCCGTTGATCGGCTTCGGGTCGCCGGAGCGGACACGCCGCGGCTCGATGCCGAGGTCCTGATGGCCAGCATCCTGGGCATCGACCGCACCGGCGTCCTGGCCCACCCGGAGGCCCCCGTCGGAGACGGATCAGCAGCCCGATTTGCGGAAGTGCTGACGCGGCGTGAGGCCGGCGAGCCTGTCGCCTACCTGCGCGGCGTCCGCGAGTTCCTTGGGCTTGCCTTCGTGATCGATGAGCGCGCCCTGATTCCGCGCCCGGAGACGGAGCGGATGGTCGAGCTTGCCGAGACCGAAATTGCACGGAGGCTGATTTCGGCCCCGCGAACGCGGGACGCGCCTCCGATCCGGATCGTCGATGTCGGGACGGGGAGTGGCGCCATTGCCGTGGCCCTCGCCGTCCGGCTCCGACGTCGCCGGATGCTCAGCGAGGTGGACCTCCTCGCCGTCGACGATGACGCAGATGCCCTTGATCTCGCGAAGGAGAATGCCGTGGGGCACGCCGTCGCGGACCAGATGCGGTTTGCGGAAGCGGATCTCATTCCGAACTGGGAGTTGCCGTTCGACCTGGTTCTGGCGAATCTCCCGTACATCGCGACCGAGGACCTCGCCACGTTGCCGGCGCAGTTCGAGCCGCGCCACGCGCTCGATGGAGGGCCGGATGGACTGGAGGTGATCCGGCGCCTCGTAGCGATCCTGCCGGAGGTCCTCCTCGAGCGCGGGGTGGCGCTGCTGGAGATCGGTTCGGACCAGGGTCCCCGGATCGTCGACCTCGCGGACGCCCTTCCCGGCCACTGGTCGTGCACCGTGGAGCCTGATCTGGCCGGCCTGCCGCGAGTTGCTCGGATCGAGCGGATCGAGCGGATCGAGCAGTGAGCCCGACGCCCCCCTTCGTCGCGCGCGGCGTCGAGCCGATCCTCCCGGTCCGCCTGATCGCCCTCGACATCGATGGGACGCTGGTTGACGACGACCTGGCGCTCCCTGATCGCACGGTGAGCGCGATTCGACGCGCCGTACGGCATGGGATCGAGGTGTCGCTGGTGACGGGCCGGATGACCTCGTCCGCCATCCGGTTTGCCCAGACGCTCGGCCTGACGGCGCCGGTGATCGGCTACCAGGGCGGCCTGATTCGCGAGATGCCGGTGGGACCGGGAGTGGCCGGACGCATGGTTCGCCATCGGCCGCTGCAGCCTGCGGCCGCCCGGGAGGCGGTGGTCTGGAGCCGCGAGCGAGGGCTCGACCCGCACCTGAACCATCTCGAGCGGCTCGTGATCCGGTCCGACGATCCGCGGGTGGACGACTATTCGGCCTTTCTCGGCGCACGGGCCACCCGGGTCGTGGACCTCGCGGGCTGGATCCAGCGGCCGGTTACCAAGGTCGTCGCCGTCGGGCCGCCCGGTCTGCCCTCGTCCCTCCTCGCGGAGGCCCGGTCGTTCTTCGCGGGGCGGGCCGACGCGACCGTGGCCCATCCGCGCTTCCTCGAGTTCGTGGCGCCGGGCGTCTCCAAGGGCACCGCGGTTCGCTGGCTCGCGCGGCGGGCCGGGATCCCGATGGGAGCCGTCCTCGCGATCGGCGACCAACTCAACGACTTCGAGATGCTGGCGGCCGCCGGCCACGGGATCGCCATGCCGTCGGCCCCGCGGGCCGTTCGAGCGGTGGCCCGCTACATCGCACCCAGTCTGTTCGAGGAGGGTGCAGCCCAGATGATCGAGCGATTGGCCCTGGCCAGCCCGCGCGAGGCCGCCGCCGCGGCCGTCACGCTGGCCGCCGAAGCATCCATCCGGCGTCTGGATGACGAATACGCCGGGGACGAGGGATGGACCTGATGACGGCGAGGATCCTCCCCGACGACGATGCGGGCCGCGCCGAGGCGATTGGCGTGCTCCGGGCTGGTGGCATCGTGGCGTTTCCGACGGACACCGTGTACGGCATCGCCGTCAGTCCGGCCACACCCGGTGGCGTTGAGCGACTGTTTCAGGTGAAGCAACGACCGCCCGACAAGGGGATCCCGCTGCTCCTCGGAAGCGTGGACCACGTGCTCGACATCGGGGTGGCGAACGATGCCTCCCGGCGCCTTGCGGCGGCGTTCTGGCCCGGTCCGCTGACCCTGGTGCTGGTCCGACGCGCGGGAGTGGTTGAGAGCGCCGCTGGCGGTGCGTCCCTCGCCGCCGGCGGCGCGTTCGCCACGGCCTATGCCGCGTCTGCCGCCACACCCGTCGCCGCGTCTGGCCCGTCGCCGCCCGAGTTCGAGCCGACCGTCGGGGTTCGGCTGCCGAATCACCCCTGCCCCCGCACGCTCGCCACGGCCCTGGGGCCGCTGCCGACCACCTCGGCCAATCTGAGCGGCGGTCCGGACGCTCTCGATGCCAGGACGGTGGCGGCGACCCTGGGTGACGCGATCGATCTCATCCTCGATGGCGGCCGGACCGCCGGCCCCGTGGCCTCGACCGTCGTCGATTGCACCGTGGATCCACCGACGGTGCTCCGTGAGGGCGTGCTCGGGGGCCGCCGGATTCGTCTCGCGCTCGCCGCCCAATAACCCCCCGGGGGTGGCGCTGGATCGCGCCGTGAGTGTGGGACGATACGGACACTGCCGGACGAATGAGTTGGGTCGGCCTCCGATGCCAGGTGCTCGGTGGCTCGAGAGACCTCGCACGGAGCGACTGAGAAGGAGACCATCAGGATGACGTTCACCACGGACCAGGCGCTCGGGTGGGCGTCGCTCGCCGACGTGGATCCGGAACTGTGGTCCGCGATGGTCCAGGAGCGCCGCCGGCAGCACGACAAGATCGAGTTGATCGCCAGCGAGAACTACACGTTCGCCGCGGTCATGGAGGCCCAGGGCTCGTGGCTGACCAACAAGTACGCCGAGGGCCTGCCCGGGAAGCGGTACTACGGTGGGTGCGAGTACGTCGACATCGCCGAGACCCTTGCCCAGCAGCGCGCCCTCGCGCTCTTCCCAGGCTCCGAACACGTCAACGTTCAGCCGCACTCGGGCGCCCAGGCTAACATGGCCGCCTACTTCGCCGTCATGCGGCCGGGGGATCGACTCCTCGGGATGAACCTCGCCCACGGCGGGCATCTCACCCACGGCTCTCCGGTCAATTTCTCGGGCCGTCTGTACGAAGTCCACGCCTACGGGGTCGAAGAGGCGACGGGACTGATCGACTACGACGCCCTTGAGGCGCAGGCGAAGGAGGTCCGACCCCGCGTCCTGGTGGCGGGCGCCTCGGCCTACCCGCGAACCTTCGACTTCGAGCGGCTGGCGGCGATCGCCCATGGTGTGGGCGCACTCCTGTTCGTGGATATGGCCCACATCGCCGGTCTCGTGGCGGCGGGCGCCCATCCGAGCCCCTTTCCGCACGCCGACCTCGTGACCACCACGACGCACAAGACGCTGCGCGGGCCGCGCGGCGGGCTCATCTTCAGCCGGACCAACCTGCCCGAGTCGGTCGATCCGGCCGACTTTCCGATGGTCAGGACGACCCTCGCCGCGCAGGTGGACAAGACGGTCTTCCCGGGCGTCCAGGGCGGTCCCCTCATGCATGTCATCGCCGCCAAGGCCGTGGCTCTGTTGCTCGCAGCCACGGACGATTTCCGACGCGATCAGCTTCGAACCGTCGAGAACGCGGCGGTCCTCGTGGAAGCGCTGGCCGAGCGCGGTGCCCGGGTCGTCTCGGGCGGGACCGACAATCACCTGGCCCTGGTGGACGTCACCCCGCTCGGGGTGACCGGCAAGGAGGCCGAGCACCTCCTTGACGAGATCGGGATCACCGTCAACAAGAACGCCATCCCATTCGATCCGCTGCCACCCAACACGGCATCCGGGATCCGGGTCGGTACGCCGGCGACCACCACCCGCGGCTTCGGACCCGACGAGATGCGAGCGATTGCCCGTTTCATCACCGACGCCATCGCCCGACGTGATGACCCGGCGGCATCGGCCGCCCTGGCGTCCGAGGTCGCCTCGATGGTCGCGCGGTTCCCGGTGCCCGGGTTGCCCGCCGAGGTAGCATGACCTTCGTTTCGAGTGCTGCAGGCACGCTGCCGATCCTGATCGGGGCGTTCGTCGGCGCCGCACTCATGGCCCTGGTCCTGACGCCACTGATCCGGACGCGTGTTGGCCGGCGCGGGATCATGGATGCCCCGAATCACCGGCGGGTGAACACGAGCCCGATCCCGCGCGGCGGCGGCGTTGCCGTGGCGATCGCGTTCCTCGTGGTCGGCGGCGGCCTGACGCTCTTCCGCGAGAGCGTGCCCAGCATGCCGGCACCGACGGGCATCACCCCTGGGCAACTCGGAGCCCTGTTTGGAGGCGGCGCCCTGGCTGCGCTGATCGGAGCGCTCGACGATGTCTTCGACCTGCGGGCCCGGTGGCAGTTCCTCGGTCAGATCGGCCTCGCCGTCGTGGCCGTGGTGCTCGGAATCGGCGTTGTCTTCGTGAGCAATCCGTTCGGGCCGGATCTCATCGTGTTCTGGCCGCCGTTCGCGATCGCCTTCACGCTCGTCTGGATCGTCGGGATGCTCAACAGCATGAATTTCATCGACGGCCTGGACGGACTGTCGACGGGCATCGCGCTGATCGCCGCGGTGACGCTCGGCGTCCTGAGCCTCACGACAGCCGTCAATCAGCCCTACGTCGCCGTCATGTGCGCCGTCCTGGCGGGCGGCCTGCTCGGGTTCCTGCGCTTCAACTTCCAGCCGGCCTCGATCTTCCAGGGCACATCCGGAGTGATGTTCATGGGCTACACGCTGGCGATCCTGTCCGTGCTGGGGGCCACAAAGGTCGTGGTCGCGCTCCTGGTGCTTGGGGTTCCGATCATCGACACGTTCTGGGTCATCGTCCGGAGGCTCCTCGGCGGCCGATCACCGTTCACGCCCGATCGTGGCCACATCCACCATCGCCTGCTGGATCTCGGCCTGAGCCACCGGCGAACGGTCCTGCTGATCTACGCGATCTGCGTGGCGCTCGGAGCGTTGTCGCTCGTCGTCTCCACGGCGACGCAGGTCTACGCATTCCTCGGGGCGCTGGTGTCCTTCGGCGTCGTGCTGTTCCTGCTGACGCGCGGGCCGCGCGAAGCACTCGAGCCTGAGAGTTACGAAGGCGACGAGGCCCAGTGAAAGATTGGCGTGGCCTGCCGCGAAACCCCGAGAAGCCCGGCGACATGCTTTCCCCTGCGGACCTTGCCGGGCGCATCGGCGCCGCCGGCGGCGCAACGCTGTCGTACGTTGGTCCAGTGAGGCGCCTCCTGCCGGGCATCGGCCGCAACCGTTTCGCAACTTCCAGGCGGCGGGTTCCGGGGACCCTCTGGTATACTCCGGCGGCTTTGCCAGGGCACCGATGATCGAGCCGGGCCGCGGAGTGGCCTACCTCGCACTCTTTTCGGAAATCGGGTTCGTCCTGCTCGTGACAACCCTGGCTGGCGTTGGCATCGGGTACTGGGCCGACCAGCGGCTGGGGACAATCCCCGTCTTCGTCCTCGTCGGGTTGCTGGTGGGAATGGGGATCGGGGCCCGGGCGGTCTGGCTGCTCGTCAGCCGGTTTCTCGCGGCAATGGACAAGCGAACGTGAGCGCGCGAGTGCGCGACAACGAAACTCGACGAGCGCGGCGCATGCCGCGCTCCTGTGTGTGGAGCGAGCGTTGACCAACGAGCGGACGGCCGCGATGGCCGCCCCCATGTCGAACGGCAGGAAGGTCCTGATCGCCCTTGCGGCGGTCGTGATTCTCGATGTCCTCGCTGCCGTGTTCATGCCGCCCTTCCCGAAGGGCGGTCAGTCGGGTGATGCCTTCTCGTTCCCGTCGGACGGGATCACGGCCAACCTCGAGCTGCCCGCGCCGCACGTCATCTGGGACCTGGCGCCCGATGTGGCGACATCCGGCATCGTCCAGTTCCACCCATCCATCACCTCGTCGATCCTGACCCAGTGGATCGTGATCGTGGTCGTACTGACCGTGATGATCCTGGCAACGCGCGGCATGAAGGAGATCCCTGGCCGAGCGCAGAACCTCGTCGAGTTCGCCTACGAATCCCTGCACGACTTCGGTGTCTCTCTCGGCGGCAAGGAAGCAGCCCGGTTCATCCCGATCTTCGCGGCATTCTTCCTGTACATCCTGTTCTCGAACTGGAGCGGGCTCATTCCGCCGGTCGGGAAGCTCGAGATCCTGCGCGCCCCGACGAGCGACGTGAACGTGACGATCGGGCTGGCACTCGTGGCCTTCACCTTCTTCGAGTACCAGGGCTTCCGCGCGCTGGGCGTGAGGGGCTATCTCGGAAAGTTCCTGCCGATCGGCGAATTCCGCAACGGGATCGGCGCCGGGTTCATCGCAATGTTCGTCGGCCTGATCGAACTCCTCCTCGAGTTCGTCAAGCCACTGACGCTCTCAATGCGACTCTTCGGCAACATCTTCGGCGGGGAAGTGGCGCTCGGCGTCATGACCGCGCTGACGGTCGCGATCATCCCTGTCGCACTCATTGGCCTCGAGGTCCTGCTCAACGCCGTCCAGGCCGTGATTTTCAGCGTTCTGACCCTCATGTTCACGCTCGCAGCGATCGAAACCCACCACTCGGACGAGCATCTGAAGGAGCTGGACGAGATGGCCCTCGCCACGCCGGTCCCCAACCCATCGCTGGAGCCCTAGCGCCACAACCCATCCATCTGGTCACAATGACTTCCGGGCGTGACCCGGAATGAAGGAGGAACAAGTTCATGGAACACCTCGGAGCGGGCCTGGCGGCCCTCGGCGTTCTCGGACCCGGCATCGGCATCGGCATCCTCGCCGGCATGTCCAGCAGCGCGATCGGGCGGAACCCCGACGCGGCCGGTCAGATCCGTGGCCTCGCGATCGTCCTGGCGGCCTTCGCCGAAGGCCTCGGCGTCCTCGCGATCGTCGTCGGCATCCTGACGATCTTCATCAAGTAGTCGCAGCAGAACCGGAGCCCTGACCGTGGATCTGTTCGCCTTCGCCGGTGGCATCGCCGGGGGGGCCGCCGCCCTCCAGGCCGAGGAAGGCCCCGGCCTGGTGATCAACGGCTTCTGGATCATCGTTTCGGCCGTCAACTTCCTGTTCTTCCTGTTCGTCATCTGGGTCTTCGCCTTCAAGCCGATCAGCGGCATGCTGTCGAGTCGCAAGGACCGGATCGAGCGGGGCCTCAAGGACGCTGAGCAGGCTCGTCGCGATCGCGAGAGCGCGGAGGAGGAGCGGCGTGCCGCCCTTGCCGAAGCCCGTCGCGAAGCGAACGAGATCCTGGCCCGCGCCCAGAAGGTGGCCCAGGAGACCCGGGACGCGGATATCGCCGCGACCCGCGAGGAGCTGGAGCGCCTGCGCTCCCGTGCCACGACGGAGATCGAAGCGGAGAAGCAGCGTGCCCTCGCGGACCTTCGGTCCGAGGTGGCTGACCTGGCGCTTGCCGCAGCCGGCAAGCTCGTCGGCGAGACCATGACCGGCGCGCGTCAGCACCGCCTCGTCGAGGAGTTCCTCGCCAGCCCTGCCGGGGACGCGAGGAACTGATGGGTCGACCGTCCATCGCCACGCGCCGCTACGCCGAGGCAGCCTTCGAGTTGGCCGAGCGTGACGACGCGTTCGAGGCCTGGACGGATGGTCTCGCCCTCGTCGCCGGCGTCGCCGCCGACCAGTCGGTCGCCCGAATGGCC
The DNA here is from genome assembly GCA_038328755.1 of Candidatus Limnocylindrales bacterium. Taxonomy (GTDB): domain Bacteria; phylum Chloroflexota; class Limnocylindria; order Limnocylindrales; family CSP1-4; genus UBA5189. Next base: position 4,231 of record JBBQMH010000005.1, on the reverse strand, counting down.
GACAACCCTGCGGTCCCGTACGACGACCGGTCGGCAGCGGTATCCGGTCTCTTCAAGGGCCGCGTCTCCCCCGGCGTCCTCAACCTCGCCCGGCTGCTCGCCAAGCGCGGCCGGTTCGAGAACCTCCCGGCGGTTGCCGCGGAGTTCACCCGCCTGCTCAATCGTCGCAACGGCATCGTCGAGGCCGTCGTCACGAGCGCCGCACCCCTCAGCGCCACTGAATCGGGAGCCATCCGCACCCGACTCGAGGCCATGACGGGATCCGGCGTCGCCCTCACATCGGAGGTCGACGCCTCGCTCATGGGCGGTCTCACGGTCAAGGTCGGCGATCAGCTGCTCGACGCGAGCGTCCGGGGCCGCCTCGAGCGGCTCCGCGAGCGACTCGTGGCGGACACGCGCTAGGCCCAACCACCCCGCCCCGGCGGGGCACCACCGGGCCGACGTCGCCCGAACTTACGGAGAACTGATGGCCATTCGCTCGGACGAAATCGTCAGCATCATCAAGTCGGCGATCGACACCTTCGACCAGGGGACCGAGTCCCGCACCGTCGGAACGGTGGTCGAGGTCGGCGACGGCATCGCCCAGATCTATGGGCTCGACGGTGCCCTCGCGTCCGAACTCCTCGAGTTCCCGGACGGCGTCCGGGGCCTCGCCCTCAACCTGGAGGAGGACACGGTCGGCGCCGTGATCCTCGGCGATGCGAGCGCGATCAAGGAAGGCGACATCGTCAAGACCACGGGGCGCGTGGTCGAGGTACCCGTCGGGCAGGCGCTGATCGGCCGGGTCGTGGACCCGCTCGGGCGGCCGCTCGACGACAAGGGCCCGATCAAGGCCAAGAAGACCCGACCGGTCGAGCGCATCGCCCCTGGCGTCATCGTCCGCAAGTCCGTGGACACCCCCGTCCAGACGGGCATCAAGGCCATCGACGCGCTCATCCCGATCGGGCGGGGCCAGCGCGAACTGATCATCGGCGACCGCCAGACGGGCAAGACCGCCATCGCCATCGACACGATCATCAACCAGAAGGGCAAGGGCCTGGTCTGCATCTACGTCGCGATCGGGCAGAAGATGTCGACCGTGGCGAACACCGTCGCGACCCTCGAGAAGTACGGCGCGATGGAACACACGATCGTCGTCGTCGCCGGCGCCGAGGACGCCGCCTCGCTCCAGTACCTCGCTCCCTACGCCGGCGTGACGATGGGCGAGGAGGTCATGGAGGAAGGCGTCAAGATCGACGGCGAGGTCGTGAAGGACGCGCTGTGCGTCTATGACGACCTCAGCAAGCACGCCTGGGCCTACCGCGAGATGTCCCTCCTCCTGCGCCGCCCGCCGGGCCGCGAGGCATACCCGGGCGACGTCTTTTACCTCCACAGCCGCCTCCTGGAGCGGGCCGCGCGCCTCAGCGACGAGAACGGCGGCGGATCCCTGACAGCCCTCCCGATCATCGAGACGCAGGCCGGCGACGTGTCCGCGTACATCCCGACCAACGTCATCTCGATCACCGACGGCCAGATCTTCCTCGAGACGGACCTGTTCAATGCCGGCCAGCGACCCGCCCTGAACATCGGCATCTCGGTCTCCCGCGTCGGTTCGGCCGCCCAGACCAAGGCGATGAAGACGGTCGCCGCTCCGCTCAAGCTGGACCTGGCCCAGTACCGCTCCCTCGCCGCCTTCGCCCAGTTCGCCTCCGACCTGGACAAGGCCACCCGGGACCAGCTGACCAGGGGCGAGAAGTTGTCCGAGGTCATCAAGCAGCCGCAGTACCAGCCGGTGCCGGTTGAGAACCAGGTCGCGATCCTGTACGCGGCCACGACCGGTCGACTCGACGACGTTCCGACGCCGAAGGTCCGGGACTTCGAGTCCCAGTTCTACCGCTTCCTTGAGACGGAGCGCACGTCGATCCTCACCGATCTCGGCAAGGGCAAGGTCCTGACCGACGAGCTCAAGTCCGCCCTGGACGAGGCCATCGAGGCCTTCCGCGTCGAGGGCTTCGGCATGGAGCCTCGGGCCAAGGTCGAGAAGAAGGCTGAGAAGGAAGCCGACGAGGTCGCCGAGGAAGGTGAGACCGCGGCCGAAACCGAGCCCGAGGCCGAGCCCGCGGCCGAAGAAAAGCCCGAGCCAGAGCCCGAGCCCGAGGCCGAAGCCAAACCCGAGCCGAAGCCCGAGGCCGAAGAGAAGCCCGAGGCCGAAGAGAAGCCCGAGGCCGAGCCCGAGACCGAGCCCAAGCCCAAACCCGAGCCGAAGCCCGCGGCCAAAGAGAAGCCCGAGCCGAAGCCCGAGGCCAAGCCTGGGCCCGAAGCCAAGCCCGAGCCGAAGCCCGAGGCCAAGCCTGAGCCCGAAACCAAGCCCGAGCCCGAGGCTGAAACCAAGCCCGAGGCCAAGGCCTGATCCATGGCAAGCCAGCGCGACCTGCGCCGCCGCATCCGGGACGTCGGGAAGATCAAGCAGATCACCCGGGCGATGCAGTTCGTGGCCGCCTCGAAACTCAAGCGCGCTCAGGACGCGACCCTGGCTGCGCGACCGTACTCGGAGAAGCTTGACGAGGTCCTGGCCGACATCGCGGCCGTCCTCGGTACCGACGAGCACCCGCTGCTTGCGGATCGCCTGGAGGGCAAGCGTCTGCTCATCCTCTTCACCTCGGATCGAGGTCTGGCCGGTCCTTTGAACACCAACACGATCCGCTTCGCGGCTCGGGCGATCACCGAGCACGAGGGGGACCTGGCCGTCATCAGCGTCGGTCGCAAGGGCCGTGACGCCATGCGCCGGGCCCGGGTCCCGCTCGAGGCCCACTTCGCGGGCTTCGGCGACCGGCCCGCCTTTGCCGACATCCTGCCGCTGGCCCGGCTGGTCACGGACGGGTTCGTCAGTGGCGAATTCGGCCGGATTGACCTCGCGTTCTCGCGCTTCGTGTCCACACTGGTCCAGCGCCCCACGATGGAGCCACTCCTGCCGGTCAAGCCGTCCGAGGACACCGAGGGCATCCCGGGCAACCAGTTCATCTTCGAGCCCAACCCGGCAACGGTGCTCGAGCAGCTTCTGCCCCGCTATGTCGCGACCCGGCTATTCCAGGCGGTCCTGGAGGCGAAGGCCTCCGAGGAATCTTCCCGGATGGTCGCGATGAAGAACGCCACCGAGAACGCGGACGACCTGATCGACGAGTACACGCTCGCCTACAACAAGGTCCGCCAATCCAACATCACCCGCGAAATGATCGAAATCGCGACCGGCGCTCAGGCGCGCTGACCGCGCGCATCAGGAGGCACCCAGGCACATGGCAACCGCGACGAAGACAGCCAAGGACTCCGGCCTCGGCCGCGTCGTCCAGATCACGGGACCGGTCGTCGACATCGAGTTCCCTGCGGGCCGCCTGCCCGCGATCTTCAACGCCGTCGAACTCGAGCGCGAGGGGCAGGATCCGCTCGTCGCCGAGGTCCAGCAGCACCTCGGCAACAACTGGGTCCGGGCGGTGGCGATGACCACGACCGACGGACTGCCGCGCGGCGGTGCGGTCCGCGACACCGGCGCACCGATCACTGTCCCGGTTGGCGAAGCCACGCTCGGGCGCGTGTTCGACGTCCTCGGCAAGCCGATCGATGGCAAGGGCGAGGTGAAATCGAAGCAGTCACTGCCAATCCATCGCTCCGCCCCAGCGTTCGATCAGCAGTCGACCGAGGTCGAGGTCTTCGAGACGGGGCTCAAGGTCATCGACCTGATCTGCCCGTTCCGGAAGGGCGGCAAGATCGGCATCTTCGGCGGCGCCGGCGTCGGCAAGACCGTCATCATCCAGGAGCTGATCCGGAACGTCGCCCAGGAGCACGAGGGCGTGTCGGTCTTCGCCGGTGTCGGCGAGCGCTCGCGCGAGGGCAACGACCTCATCAAGGAGATGACCGATTCCGGCGTCATCGCCAAGACGCCCTTCGTCTTCGGCCAGATGAACGAGCCGCCGGGAGCCCGCCTCCGCGTCGGCCTGACCGCCCTGACGATGGCCGAGTATTTCCGCGATGAGGAGGGCCGTGACGTCCTCCTCTTCATCGACAACATCTTCCGCTTCACCCAGGCGGGGTCCGAGGTCTCGGCGCTCCTCGGCCGGATGCCGTCCGCCGTCGGCTACCAGCCGAACCTCGCCACCGAGATGGCCGCCCTCCAGGAGCGGATCACCTCGACCAAGAAGGGCTCGATCACGTCCCTCCAGGCCGTCTTCGTGCCCGCCGACGACTACACCGACCCTGC